>JBFZER010000103.1:0-5781 GCA_041306765.1 Spirochaetota bacterium
CCCCCGGGGGAGTACGTTTTTTCCCTGTACCAGGACCTCAACTCCAACGGCAAGCTGGACACCAACTTCATCGGCATACCTAGGGAGCCGGTCGGGATCAGCAACTACGACGGAAAGGGGCCCCCGGGGGGCTTCGACAAGCAGAAGGTGAAAATACCCGTTTCCGGCATTGTCTTGGAGATTCGCATCATCGCGATCAATCCTTGACAGCGGGAACGATGGAGAAGCTTCTGGTCATCCTCTTCCTCCTGGCTCTGTCCGGCATGAGGCTGTATTTCAAGATCCGCTTCCACGCCCTCTTCGGGATCAGGGCATTCCGGCACGAGCCGACCTGGATCATCCTGACCCGGTATTTCCTGGGAGCGGGGATGCTCGCGGGTTTTTTCCGGTACCTCTATGGGGGCCGCCGTCTGGCGGATGGGATCGTCTGGGACCTTCGGGGCAGCGCCTGGGCTGGAGCGACCTTGGCAGTCCTGGGCCTGGCTCTGTTGTTCTCGGCCCACCGCGCTCTGGACGGCAACTTCTCCACCACCATCGAGGTAGGTGAGGGGCGGCGCCTGGTCACGACGGGGCCCTACGCCCGCGTCCGCCACCCCATGTACGTAGCGTACCTGGTCATCTTTGCGGGTCTCCTCGGGATCTCCCGGGACCCTCTCTTCGGCGTTGCCGGCATTCTGGTCATCCTATCCCTTATGGTTCTCCGGGTCCCCTACGAGGAGCGAATCCTCCGGGACCGGTTCGGGCGGGAATACGAGGAATACAAAAGCCGGGTGGGCGCTTTCGTGCCCCGGGCGGGCGCCTCTCCCCGGCGCCAACCGGACCCCGCGGATGGTTCGGGAAAGCAGGCCGAGTCGGCGTCCCGGGAGGGATCCGGAAACGGAGACGTCTAGTCCTCGCATTCGATCCGGTCCCGGCCGTTGTCCTTAGCCCGGTACAGGGCTCGGTCCGCCCGGGCGACTGCGCTTTCCACGGTATCCGTCTCCGAGAGCATCGAGATGCCGATACTGGCCGTAATCGTCCCGGCGTAGCCGAAGGGCTCGCCGGAAATGCCCGCCCGGATCCGGACCGCGAAATCCCGGGCCGCCTCCAGGGTCGCCCGGGGCAGGAGCAGGACGAATTCCTCCCCGCCCCAGCGCGCCAGGGAATCCTCCGCCCGCAGGGACGATCCCAGCCGCCGGGCGATTTCCTTGAGCACCTCGTCCCCGACCCGGTGCCCGAACTGATCGTTTACGGCCTTGAATTTGTCGATATCCAGCAGGATGAGGGCGGTTTCCTCGCCGTCCCTCCGCCTCCGCGCAACTGCGGACGCCAGCCGGTCCTCGAAATCCCTCCGATTCCCGATCTTGGTCAGGATGTCCGTCCGGGAAAGCCACTCCAGTTCCCGGGTGCGGGCGTACTCCCGCCGCCTTGTACCGGAGAACGTCCTCCCTAGAAGCGCGGAGAGCAGGGCGATCAGGAAGAAGTCAGCGATATAGGCGGCCTGTTCCGCGCGGCGGAGTTCCGGGGGGGCCAGGAAGAGCAGATAGGCCACGCCCATGAACGCCAACACGAGGGAGACGGGGAAGGAAACCGCGAACCGGTTCGGGATCAGGTATATCCCCGCGATCATCAGGATCACGCTGGCGGCCTGGAGGTGGAAATTGGCGTTCCTGTAGGCGAAGAGAGCCAATCCGAAGGAAGCTATTCCGATGAAGGTGACCCCCGCCAGCAGACGCTCCCTCCGGACCAGGGAAGCCCCCGGTTTCATCCGGGACGCGGCGTAGATCATCAGGGCGAAGGAAGCGCCCCGGGCTGCCGCGGTCAGGAGAAAGGAGGTCCCGGGACCCAGGAACCAATAATCCGGAAGAGTGAATGCGGCGAAGAGCAATCCCAGGAGGGGCAGGAGTCTTCGAAGGTACGGAGAGGCCGCGTCGAGCTCGGAGGATCTGAATTCGGCCTCCTGGGCCCGGTCGCGGAACGAACCGCCGGAGCGGCGAAGCTCGTAGTCCGGCAGGGACTGTATCATGGTGGTACTGTATCGCAGCATTCGGCACCGGTCCAGGGAACCGGGACACCTTTCCCGGACTTTCCATCGGGGATACGGAACTGATTATCTCGGTCCCCCCGGCCCTCCGAGGCCGAGACCCGGGAAATCCACCGCTCGTCCTTCCGGTGAGGAGGTCCCGGAGGCCGGATCTTTCGTTTTCTTTGCACCGGGGAACGATATTCTCCGCCGGCGGCCTTGGCAAGCAGCCATGATGTTGCGGAGCTTGTTCCCGTGAAGGCGGCGGGAGCCTTGAGAGGGCTCAGCCCTTCTTGCGCCCCTCCTGGGCTTCGGTTTCCTTCTTGGCCTTGGGTTTTTCCGCCTTTTTTACGGCCTTCTCCCGGGCGTCCAGGGCCTTGCGGGCGTGCTTGGCGGACTTCAGGGTCTCGTCGAGCACCAGGAAGGCCACCCGCCTCTCCTCGGACGCGGCTTCGAGCTTTTCCTTGAGCGTGTCCACCTCCCGGGCCGCGCGCTCGGGGGATTCCAGGCAGGTTGCCGCGGCCTTGGTGTCCAGGTCCGGTCCCGCGTTCTTCTGGAGCCACTTCCGGGTTTCGGCCAGGTACGTTTCGGTTTTCTGGTTCATGATCCTTCCTGTCTTAGACGGATATTTCAATGGTACTGCATCGGCCCGGCCGAGTGGGTGAAAAAAACATGAGGATTGGGTTAGACGCTTTGGGGACGATGAAGCCCTGGACAGAGGAATTCAGAGAGTTTAGGATCCTCCCATGAACGACACGGATCGCAGACTGCTTTTTGCCGCGGGGGCGCGGGCTACGGCGGCCCGGGCCGCGGGGAACCATCCCTTCGGGGCGGTCCTGGCGGATGCCGCCGGGAAGGTCCTGCTCGACGCGGGCAATACCGTCGTGACCGGCCGGGACTGCACGGGCCACGCGGAGACCAACCTGGCCCGGGCTGCCTCGGCGGCCTACGGCCGGGAATACCTGCGGACCTGCACCCTCTACACCAGCGCGGAGCCCTGCGCCATGTGCGCCGGGGCCGTCTATTGGTCCGGTATCGGCCGGGTGGTCTACGCCCTGTCCGAGTCGGCTCTTCGGGGCTTGACCGGCGACGACCCCCAGAATCCCACCCTGGACCTGCCCTGCCGGGAGGTCTTCGCCCGGGGGCAGCGCCCGGTGGCGGTGGAGGGTCCCGAGGAAGTGCCCGGCGCCTCGGAGGTGCACGCGGGATTCTGGAAGCCCGATACGACCGCCTAGCCCGGATTTCGGAACGGCGAAGAGGCGGTATTCCGATGAGCATGAACGACCAAGTCCTGTTCGACATCAAGCTGAATCGACCCGAGCTCCCCGCCGGCTTCATACCCCGGAAGAAGCTCGAAGCGCGGCTGGAGGAAGCCTGCGCCAAGGATTTCATCCTCCTCTCCGGGCCCGCGGGGTACGGCAAATCCCTGGCGGTCTCCGCCTGGGCGCGCTCCACGGAACGCGCCGTCCTCTGGTTCTCCCTGGGACCGGAGGACTCGTCCCTCGCCTCGCTGGTTTCCCTCCTTTCCTACGGCCTTTCCCGGCGGCTTCCGGGAGATCCCGGTTCGCGTCCCCCGGAGGGACCGGATATCGGGGCGGGAGGCGTGACGGACCAGGCTCCCCGATATCTCGCCGCCCTCCTGGCCCGGCAGGTGAAGGAACGTCTCCCGGACCGGGAGCTCGTCCTGGTCCTGGACGATTACCACCTGTGCGACGGGGAGGCGGTCAACTCGTTCATCCTGGAACTTTCGAACCAATCATCCTCCCGAATGAAATTCGTGATAAGCGGCAGGACGGACCCGGGGCTTCCGATCTCAAGGCTCCGTGCCCAGAACCGGATCGAGGAAATCCGGATTGCCGACCTCCGGTTCGCGCCGGACGACCTGGCCGCCTTCCTGGCGGTCCACGTGAACCGTCCCGTCCCGGAAGAGCTCCTGGCCGTGATCGACCGCAAGACCGAAGGCTGGCCCGCGGGTTTGCAGATGCTGTGCCTGGCCCTGGGACGCGCCGCCGATATCGAGGGCTTTGTCCGGGATTTTTCCGCGAGCCACCGGTTCATCCTGGATTACCTCATGGAGGAGGTCCTGGCCGGACTGGACGACGAGGGGATCCGGTTTCTGTACAGGACCTCCGTCGCCGAACCCTTCACCGCGGGATTGTGCGCGGAACTTTGCGGAATCCCGGACGCCGAAGACAGGCTCCGCCGGATCGACCGCATGAACCTCTTCCTGATCAAGCTCGACGGGGAGGGACATTGGTACCGGTACCACCACCTCTTCCGGGACCTCCTGCGGATGCGGGCTGAAAAGGCCCTGGGGCCCGACCTGCCGGCGCTGCACGGCGCCGCGTCCCGCTGGTATCGGAAAGAAGGTCTCAAGGAACTCTCCTTCCTCCATCTGCTGGCCGGCGGTTTCACCCAGGAGTGCTTCCGGTTCCTGGAAGAGGAAAGCCGCGTCCTGTACATTGAAGGGGGGATTCTCTCCCTGCTCGGATTGTACGAACGGCTCCCTTTCGAGGAATTCCAATCTCATCCGGAAGCCTGCGTCTGGTTCGGATGGCTCCTGGCGTCGACGGGAAAGGTGCGAGCGGTACCGGCGCTGGTCGCCTGGGCGGAGGAGGCGGTCCGGCGGCAGCCCGAGGAAGGGATCCGGAACCGTCAGAGCGCGGGCCTCGCCTCCATCAAGGCCATGACGGCCAACCGGAGCGGGGATTACGTCACAGCCGAAACGGAGGCGGCCAAGGCGAAGGTCCTGTTCCCGGAGGGGGCCTTCCGGGACCGGGCCGTAGCCTCCTACATCCGGTCCACCGCCCTCCTGCTCGGCGGGAGGCTGTCCGACGCGGACAAGGAACTGGAAGACTGCCATCGCCTGGCCGTTGCGGGCGGAGACGTGTATACCCAGGGGATGGCCTTGAGCGAGCGGGCGAGGCTCCGGATCCTCGGCGGAAACCCGGGAGAAGCTCTGACGCTTCTGGCCCGGGCGGAAGTCCTGGCGAATCCCGGCGGGACTCCGGCCCTGTGGTGCGGCATGGTGTACATCTACACGGCCCTTGCCCAAAAGGCCCTGGGAGCCGCGGACAAGGCGTTGTCGTATGCCCTCCGGGGCGTGGACCTGGCCCGGCTTCGGGGCAGCGCGACGCCCCTGGTGCTGGGATACCGCCTGCTGTTCGACCTATATCTGGAATCGGGGGAACTCGACCGCGCCGGCGAACGACTGGCGTTCATGGACGGTCTGCTCGAGGAGTTCCGGCTTTTCCCCGACAGCGTCCGGATCATAGAGGAAGCCCGGAGCGTCTACGCGGAACGGATCCGGAAGGCTTCGCGAGAACCCCCGGCATCGGCGAAGGTCGACGGAATCCTCTCCCGGCGCGAGGCGGAGGTGCTCGAACTGCTCGCCCAAGGGTGTACGAATCAGGAGATCGCGGACCGCTTGTTTCTGAGCGTGGGCACCGTCAAGACCCACCTGCACAACATATCGGAGAAACTAGGGGCCGGAAACCGCACGGAAACCGTAGCCCGGGCCCGGAGCCTGGGCTACCTCAAGAGCTGAAAGCAGTACTCTCCGAAGCCTCAACCACCTTCCCGTGTGAAGATTCCATCCTTCGATGGATTTCAGGTGCCCGGGTTTAGCCGTAGGGTGCTGCCATGGAAGCAAAGAACTACGAGATCAGGGTTTCCGGAGAGCTGGATGAAATCTGGAAGGCGTACTTCGCGCCCTTCGTCTACTCCCGTACCGGCGCGGGGGAGACGATCTTCACCGGAACCTTCCGGGATCAATCCGA
>JBFZER010000104.1:0-14605 GCA_041306765.1 Spirochaetota bacterium
AAAAATCTTCCTTAGGAAGATTTTTCGCTTCGCGGCGCCGAGCTCACGAAGTTCGCTCGGCGAATTCCCGCCTACCGTTCAAAAACCGGTCGCGTGCAGATTTTGCGATGTAAAATCTGCATACCCTCCCGAAAACCCTTTGCACTCGCCCGGCGAATTCCCGCCTACCGTTCATCAAGCCCGCCTCGCTCGCGGGCAACCAAGGGCTATCGGTTGAATCCCTCGGTTTCTTTCGGAGGGGCGTCCCAGGATTTTAAGGACGCCTCTCCGTATTCCCCAGGGAGGATTTGAACCCCCACAAGCAGATCCAGAGTCTGCCGTGCTACCATTACACAACCGGGGACCGTGTTTCTCGTCGACGATCGTCAAAATACCTAAAATCGAGCGGGTCTGTCAATGGGTTCCGTCCTCCCCGGTCCGTCTCACATCCATGACCACGAGCTGGGCTTGTTCCATGCCGTTCCAGTAATTGCGCCCCACCTGGAACACCACGTCCACCCTGTCGGTGCGGGAGAAGTCCCGCTCCACCCGTTCCGCGGCGGACCAGAATAGGGCGGGCCATCGGTGCTTGCCGTAGTCCAGGAGCATCTTCACATGGTTCTGCTCCTTCTTGCCCACCAGCTCCATGGAGGCTATGGGCACATCCCGGGTCAGGAAAACCAGGGGGCCGTTCTCCTCCCCGTAGGGTTCGAAGCGGTCCACCAGGTCGGCGATCTCGGGCTTCATGTAGTCATGGGGGAGCTCGGCGTCGATGGACAGGGACTCCTCCTCGACATCGAGCTCCACGGCCTTGGTGAACTCCAGGACCCTGCGCGCCAGTTCATCCCACTTGTCCGCGGGCAGGGAGAAACCTGCGGCCTGGTCGTGGCCCCCATAGTCGATGAAGAGGTCCGAGCAGGCTTCCAGGAGGGCCTTCGAGGGGTAGCCCCGGAGGGATCGCAGGGAACCGACGATGGTACCCCCGCCCAGGAAAGCCGCCACGATGGCGGGCACCCGCAGGGTGTTGGACAGGCGGGCGGCGATGATGCCGGTGATGCCCCGGTTGACGTCGTCCCGCCCCACCAGGACGAGCTTCCCGTCGTGGGCTTCCAGGCTCTTCCGGGCGTCGGGGAGCACGGCCTCCCATCCCTCGGCACCCAGGCGCCGGCGGTCCTGATTCATGCCGATGACTTCCTCGGCCAGGCGGGACCGTTCCTCCGAGGTTTCCCCCAGGAAGAGACGGACAGCGGTCTCGGGGGAGCCCATGCGGCCGGTGGCGTTGATGGCGGGGGTCAGCTGCCAGGCCAGGTCCTTGGCGGCCAGGCGGCGCCCGGTCAGGTTCAGCTTGGCCAGGAGCTCCGCCAGGCCCGCCCGGGGCTTGGCGTTGAGGGCGGCGATACCCTTGCGCACCAGGATCCGGTTCTCGTTCCGTAGGGGCATGAGGTCCGCCAGGGTACCGACGGCCACCAACTGGAGGGCTTCCAGGTCCGCGTCGCTGAAGTACGAGGTCTTCTTGAGGGCGAAGGAGACGAAGAGGCTTGAAAAGACGTCGATCTCACCCGCGGCCTTGTCCGAGTACTTGGCGATCCGGGACTGCTCCCGGAGGCGGAGGAGGCTCTTGCCCCGGACGGCGGGGATCAGGTCCCCGATGTCCCCGGCGAGGTCGTAGACCTGGACCTCCGCGGCCCGTCCGAAAGCCTTGGCCAGGAGCTTCTTCTGGAGTTCCCCGTCCCATACGAAGATCTGCCGGTCCTTCAGGAAGGGCACCAGCCGGGTCTTTTCCAGCTCCACCATACCCGGAACGATGGTCTCGGAGATCCGGCCGGTCTCCACCAGGTTCGTCAGGCGCACGGCCTCCAGGGTGTAGGCGTCGTTGGCGGGGCGTACGTTGAGCAGGGCCACCTGCTGCTTATAGAGGCCGCTCTCCGCGAAGGCCAGGGCCCGGGTGAACTTGTAGGCCACCCCGCAGCCCGCCAGGTCCCGGAAGGGGTAGCCGCAGCCCTCGACCTTGGGATTCACCACCGCCACGGCACCGGGAAGCTCGTCCCGGCGGTGGAGGTGGTGGTCCAGGACGATCACGTCCACCCCGAGCTCCCGGGCCCGCTCGATCTCCGCATGGTTCGAAATCCCGCAGTCCACGGTTATGATCAGGGTGCCGTAGTCGCCGGCGAATTCCTCCACCGCCTTGACGGACAGCCCGTAGGGGTCGTCCTCCGAGGGGAGTCGATACCGGACGTCCAGGCCCCGGCCTTTCAAGGCCTCGTACACCAGGACGGTGCTGGAGATCCCGTCCGCGTCCCGGTCCCCGAAGACCAGGACCTTCTCCCCCTCGTCCCGGGCCAGGAGGACCCGGTCCACGGCGTCCTCCATCTGATCGAAGAGGAAGGGGTTGTGGAGGTACCGGGGATCGTCCTCCACGAAGTATAGGAGCTCCCCGGGGTCCGTGAGCCCGCGCCGGGCGAGGACGGAGGCGGACAGGAGGTCCAGGTCGAAGCGCGCGGCCAGATCTTTGACCGCGGCGGGACTTACGTCCTTCTTGTTCCATTTCATAGGGCGGTCAGCTCCTCGAGGATGAGCTTCCGAGGGCCCGGGGCGATGGAGCCGACGGTCAGGGCCTCCTCGACCAGGGGCCGGGCCGACGCGAGGCTCGCCCCGTCCTTCCCGTACACCGTAGCCACCAGGTCGCCTGCCGCAACGCGATCACCGGTCTTCCGCTCGAAGATGAAGCCCACGTCCGGGTACACGGGGTCGGCGGTGGTGTTCCGGCCCACCCCCAGGTAGACCCCCGCCAGGCCGATCTTGTAGGCGTCGATGCCGGTGATGAAACCCGAGCCCGGGGCCCGGAGCTCGAAGGAGTGGGGCGAGCGGTGCTTCCCGTAGAGTCCATCCATCCGGGCCAGATCCCCGCCCTGGGAGCGCACATTCCGGCGGAAGAGCTCCATCGCCCGGCCGTCCGCCACGGCGGCCTCGCAGAGCCTGAGGGCCTCGTCCACGCCCTTTGCGAATCCCGAGGCAACGAGCATCCAGGCCGTCAGTCGGTAGGTGACTTCCATGAGGTCCGCGGGGCCCTTACCGGCCAGACAGTCCAGGCTCTCCTCCACTTCCAGGAAGTTCCCCACCTTCCGCCCCAGGGGCTCGGTCATGTCCGTGATGACCCCGACGATCCGCTTGCCCATGGCCTTGCCGGTGTTCACAAGGCTCTCCGCCAGGCGCCGCGCGTCGGGGAAGGTCTTCATGAAGGCTCCCGGTCCGCACTTGACGTCGAAGACCAGGGCCTCTGCCCCCTCGGCGACCTTCTTGGACAGGATGCTGGCGGTGATTAGGGGGATGGACTCCACCGTGGCCGTCACGTCCCGGAGGGCATAGAGCTTCTTGTCCGCCGGGACCACCCGAGCGGTCTGGCCGGTCATGGCGAAGCCGTCCGCCCGGAGGAAGTCCCGGAACTCCGAGGGGGAGAGGGCGGTGCGGTAGCCGGGTATGGACTCCAGCTTGTCCAGTGTCCCGCCGGTATGGCCCAGGGCCCGTCCGCTCATCATGGGCACCCGGACCCCGCAGGCCGCGGCTATGGGCGCCAGGACCAGGGAGACCTTGTCCCCCACTCCGCCGGTGGAGTGCTTGTCCACGAAGGGTCCCGGGATTCCTGAGAGGTCCATGACGTCCCCGGAACGGATCATGAGTTCCGTCAGGTCCGCGGTTTCCCGGGGGGTCATGCCGCGGAAAAACACGGACATGAGCCAGGCGGAGACCTGGTATTCCGGGACCTTCCCGTCCACATAGCCGGATATGAGGAAGGCTATCTCTTTGCGGGTCAGCTCGCCGCCGTCCCGCTTCTTCATGATCAGGTCCACCGCGCGCATCGCGACTCCTTTCAGGATCCCCGCTGAAGCTCCACGGCCAGCAGGGGTTCGTACCGGGCTCCTTCCGGTCCCAGGTCCGATCTGTACAGTATACACCGGGAGATCCGGCAGGGCGCTTGCAAGTTCGGGCCGATTTCAGCCCAGACTCCCCGGGAATCCCGCGAAAAAGGGCGGCTGCCCGCCCGGGCAAGGGTCACGTGGACCCGGAAGGGCCGCCCGTCCGGCCACTCCGGATTGAGGGGTGGTAGTCCCGCCTCCCGGGCGGCCAGGGACAGAGCTCGATTCACCCGCTCGTGGATCTCCCCGCATTTCAGTACCCCCGCTCCAGCAACCAGGGCCAGGACCCGGGCGGGGCCTCGTTCCGGGAGGAGCTCTGTCCCCGCGAAGGTCAGGTCGAAGTCCCCCGAGCCGGCGACGGCCTGTACGGCGGCCCGGGCGCAGTCCAGCTCTGTCCCCACCACCTCTCCCAGGAAGGCCAGGGTGATATGGAAGGATTCCGGCCGTATCCAGCGAGCCCCCGGGAACCGGCCGGCCATTCGGCGGCCCGCAGCGGCCAGCCGTTCCTTGGCTTCCTCGGGAAGCTCCAGGGCGACGAAGCACCTCACAGGAATTCCCCCCGGGCCAGGGTTCGTAACTCGTCTTCCGCGGCGGTACGCACCAGGTGGAAGACCAGGGTTTTTAAGCTAGGTAGGTCCCCTTCGGTAGCTCGGACCCGGAGGCTGTCCTGGAAGGGATGGTCTCCTGCGGTGGCCAGGTATCGCAGGGCCCCTCCACTTATGGACAGGGAGTTTAAGGAGGAATCCGGCCCTCCGCCCCGGGCGCAGCGATCGCAGCGGAACGCCCCCTGGGTCCGGGAAAACGCCGCCCCCCGCCCTTCCGGTAGGGGCGCGCCGCACTGACCGCAAGCCCGGGGGTCGGGCTGCAGGCCCATGAGGGCCAGGAGCCTCCATCCGTACTGAAGGCAGGCGTAGTCGACGTCCTGCTCGCCGCCCGAGTCCAGGGCCGAAAGTCCTGAACGCAGGAGCTCATAGGCTTTCCGGGCCTCCCCCCCGGCCGCGTCGGTGCGCAGGACGGTTTCCGCGAAGTAGCTGGCCGTCCATATCTTGCGCAGGTTTTCCCGCAGTGTGGGGTAGGTCTCCCGGGCGTCGAAATCCGAGAGCTTGCGCAGGTCCTTTACTGGGTCCCGGTAGATCCAGGCCGTGCCGGCATGGTAGGGGGCGGCCAGGGACCTCAGGCGGCTCTTGGGGCCGCCGAACACGAAGGCATCCACCAGCCCCGAGTCCGCGGCCAGGAAGGTCACGATCCGGTCGCCACCCGGGCTCTCCCGACAGCGGAGGACCACGGCCTCGAAGCAAAGATTCCGATGCGGCATGGGCGGAAAGTATCCCCGCCGCCGGAGGGGGTTGTCAATATACGTCTTCCGAGCTCTGTCCCCGGGCCAAGCTACCTTTCGAGCTCTGTCCCAAGAAGACGCCCAGCTCTAGCTCAGCTCTGTCCCCGGGGAAATCCGCCGGGCGAGGAGGGGGCGCCCATGCCGACCTACGGGCTTTCCCTTCAACGTATCGCATGGCATGATGACGGCCTGGCCGGGCGGACGCAACGCGAGGCGGGATGCATGAAAAGTTTTCGCAAAGAGCTCGTCATCCATACCAGGGAGCGATACGCCATCGTGCGTATCAACGAAATGGTGGAAGAGGCTCTGCGGGAGAGCGGCATACGGGAGGGCCTCTGCCTCGTGAATCCCATGCATATAACCGCCAGCGTCTTCATCAACGATGACGAGCGCGGCTTGCACGCCGACTTCCTGGCCTGGCTGGAGAGGCTCGCTCCCTACGATCGGAACGGGTACAAGCACAACACGGGAGAGGATAATGCTGACGCCCACCTGAAGCGCACGATCATGGGGCGCGAGGCGGTGGTGGCCGTGACGGGCGGACGCCTGGACTTCGGTACCTGGGAGCAGATCTTCTACGGCGAGTTCGACGGCCGGCGTGACAAGCGCGTCCTCGTGAAGATCATCGGAGAATGAGCGTACTTCCGACAGCGCGCCGTTAGCATTTCGCGGGAGGCTATAGCTGTTCCAGGAGGAATAATCCGTGGTCCGGAATCATCATCTCGACATACGGTTCCGGACGATCCACGACTATACGGTGTCCGCAGCGGTCCTCCCAAAGGCCGCCGTACCGCCAATTCCGCGGATCCCGCACCTGGTAAGCTTCTAAAGGATTCCGGTCGATATATTCGAAGACCGCCAGGAACTGCCGCAGGCCGTCCAGGATCCGGGAAAAGAAGCGGCTTCCCCACACATGCCCTGTGTATCCGTGAATCCTGTTGTACGCCATGGCGAAAACGCTTAAAATCCACTGCAGAATCCTGGACAGGGATTCCCCCGCCCCCGGGCGGATCAGCAGGTGAAAATGGTTACCCATGATGCAGAAATTCTCAACCCGGAATTTGTACCTTTTTTTGGCCCTTGAGAGGGTTTCCAGGAAAAGGTCCTTCATTCCCCTGCTGTCGAAAATCATTTCTTTTCGATTGGCCCGCGCTGTCACATGGTACAGGGCGCCGGTTTTCAGTTCTCGAGGCCTTCGCATGCCGGGAATACGCGGGTGGTTTCCCGATTTGCTTGCATCGAGCTCTGTCCCCCGAGCGGTCCCCCGAGTGTCCCTACCCGGTCTTGCCCAGGTGCTCCTCGATGAAAGCCCGGTACCGGGGATTCCCAAGGAGCTCTTCGTGCCGGCCGAAGCCGACCGCCCGGCCCTGCTCCAGGAAGAGGACTTTGTCCACGTACTGCAGGGTGGATAAGCGGTGGGACACGATGACGAAGGACAGGTCGTTGGATAGCTCGTCGAGTCTGCGCATGAGCCGTTCCTCGTTGGCCGCGTCCAGGCTGGCGGTGATGTCGTCGAAGAGCAGGAGTTCGGGTTTCCGGGCCACGGCTCGGGCTATGGCCATGCGCTGCTTCTGGCCACCCGACAGGCTCACGCCGCGCTGACCCACCACGGTGTTTTCTCCGTCGGAAAAACCACGGATCTCGACGGCCATCTGAGCCGCATCCACGGCGGTCCGGAAGAGGGTGTCCGAAGGTTCCCGGCTTCCGAAGTCCACGTTCTCCCGCAGGGTGCCCGAGAAGAGGAGGGCTTCCTGGGGCACGTAGCCCAACCGCGCCCGATAGGAGGCGGGGTCGAGCTCCCGGAGGGGGAGGCCGTTCACCAGGATCTGGCCGGAGCTCGGAGGCAGAAGGCCGAGCAGGATCTTCACCAGTGTGGACTTGCCGCTGCCCACCGGGCCTATGACGCCTATTCGCTCGCCCTTGCTGATGGAAACGTTTATTTCCGTGAGGGCGTCGCCCGGGCGATCGCCGTAACAGAAGGACACGCCGCGCAGTTCCACGCTTTCGAGGCTGTCGATCTTTCGAGGATGTTCGGATGCCGCGGGCTCGGGGTGGCGGGCGATCTCCTCCAGCCGGTCTATGTTGACGAAGGCCCGCTTGCCCGACACGAAGAATTGCGGGATGTCCAGGATGGGAAGGATCAGCATGGTCAGGTAGGTGTAGAAGGCGTAGAAGGTGCCGATGCTGATCTGGCCCCGCACCGCCATGAGCCCGCCGGCGAATACGATGCCCACCTGGGCCACATAGTCTATGTACTGGTAGATGAGGCGCAGAACGACTTCGAGCTTGGCCACGGCAAGTTCGGTTCCGTAGCGCGTTTCGAGCACCTTCTTGAAAAAGCGGCGGTACTTGTCCTCACAGGCGTAGGCCTTGATGATGCGAACCCCCGAGAAGCTCATCTCCAGCCGGGCGTTCACCGCGCTGATGGCCTCCTGGTTCTTCTGGAAGGTGTCGTAGATCCTGTCCTGGGTGATATAGAAAATCGCGATCATCACCGGCAGGGGCAGGAGGGAGTACAGGGTGAGCCTCGGGTCCAGGAGGAACATGGCGGCCAGGCAGAAGACCACCTTGCTGATCGATTCCACCGCCCGGAATATCCCAGAACACAGGAACCACGACAGCTTGGGAAAATCGTAGAGATCGTCGGTAAGCCGGGTCACAACGTCGCCGGTGGAGAATTTCGCGAAGAAGCCGTAGTCCTTGGCCAGGACTTTCCGGAAGTACTTGCCGCGTATCAGGTGTTCGAACACGGAATTCGTCATGCCCCGTATTCCGGGGAAGATGGAGGCTACAAGGCCCGCGAGGCCTACGGCCAGGAACACCAGTAGGAGCCTGTCGACCTCCGCCATGGGGTCCCCCGCGCCGGGTGAATCGAGAAGCCCCTGAATGGTGTCAAGCAGCAATTTTGACAGATAGGGGTAGAGGACGGCCACGGCGCTGGAAAGCAGGGTAAGGAAAAAGAGCAGGGCCACGAGGCCCTTCTTCTCGCTCCAGACGGCGCGAATCCAGGCTACATGGTCGATTTTTACTCCGGCGCTCATGCTCGGATCTCCCGCGCCGCGAGCCGTTCCTCGGCGCCGCGTCCGCCGTTTTCGAGATCGGGGAATTGCAGCCGTACCAGTTCTGCGTAATCGGGGAGGCCGGACAGCAGCTCCTCGTGCCGGCCCTGGGCCACGATGCGACCATCCTTGAAGAAGAGGATCTTGTCGGCCTTGAGGATGGATGAGAGCCTGTGGGCCACGATGATGGCCGTACGGCCCTTCAGGAGCTCGCCCATGCTCTCCTGTATCCTGCGTTCCGTGGCCACGTCCACGCTGGCCGTCGCCTCGTCCATGATGATGATCTGGGCGTCGAAGGCCACAGCCCGGGCGAAGGACAGAAGCTGTTTTTCCCCCATGGAGAGGTTGGCGCCCCGTTCGTGAAGCTCGGTGCGGAGTTCGTTCGGCATGCGCCGCACGAAATCCGCGGCGTGCACGGTTTTGAGCGCGCCGAATACGTCGAGCTCGCTTACCTCGTCGTCGTACACCCGCACGTTCTCCAGGATGGTTCCGGGGAATAGGTAGATATCCTGCAGCACCAGCCCTATCATCCGCCGCCAGGCTTTCAGATCCAGAGAATCGAGGGGTCTGTCGTCCACGAGTATCTCGCCTTGTGTATAGGGATAGAAGCGGCAGAGCAGGCTCACCGCGGTGGTCTTGCCCGAGCCGGAGGCCCCGACGAGGGCCACGGTCTGGCCTTTTTCCACCGTGAACGATATCGCGTCGAGTACCGGCTCGCCTTCCTTGTAGGAAAAGCTCACCTTGTCGAAGCGGATGGACTTTCGGAAGCCCGGCGGCTCGCCCGCCGCGTCCGGGGTCTCCTCGGGCTCAAGGTCAAGTATGCCAAAGATGCGGCCCAGGGCTACCCGGGCCTGCTGGATGCCGCGGATGTTTTCGCCAATCGAGAAGAGGGGTTCGAAAAGCCGCATGCCGTACTCGATGAATACGAGCAGGGTGCCCACGGTGAGAACCCCGCGGAAGATGTTCGGCGTCACGAGCTTTATGATGAGCACGAGGAACAGGGGCCCCGCGAGGAAGCCTATTCCGCCCATGAAGGAATACTCGAAGAGTTCTGCCTTGATCTCCACGTCCCGCTTGTCCTTGCTGGCGGCGTCGAGTTTCTCCGCGGCATACCCCGTGCGGTCGAAGGCCTGGAGGATCTCGATGCCCTGTACGAATTCGGTGGCCACGGCGGTGATCTCCGCGTATTTTTTCCTGGCTTTCTCGTAGAGGGGCCGCAGCCTGTCGAACATGAACAAAAACGCGGCCATGAACAGGGGTACGGGCAGGAAGATGAAGGCCGCCGTCCGGGCGTCCATCCTGAAGAACACGGCGAACATGCCCAGTAAATAGACTGCATTGGTCACGAGCATGATGCCCGTCTCGCTGAAGAGCTGCTTCACCTTCTCGGTATCATTCTCCACCCGGGCCATGAGCTCGCCCACCTGGTGTTTGTCGAAATAGGATACCGGCAGGGTGAGCAGATGCGAGAAAAGCTCGTCCTTGATGCGGGTCACCACGTTGAGGCCCAGGCGTACGATGATCATGGTCTGGAAGTAGGTGAGCACTCCCATGAAGACGATGATTCCGAGGTACGCCAGGGCGTAGCGCAGCATTAGGGTCAAATCCCTGGCCGGTATGGCCTTGTCCACGAGTTCGCGGAGTATGAGCGGGCCGGCAAGCCGAGCGGCCGTGACCGCCAGCATGGCCCCGAAGCCCGAGATGAAGAGGCCCCAATAAGGTGAGAGGTACGAGAAGAACCGCGAGAGGTTTTTCTTGCCTGGGATGACATCATCCTGCGCCATACTGTTTTGCCGTTTCGCGCCCGCGCGCCTTCGTATGCGTTTCGGCCCCGGCGGATGCGCCGCCGGCCCGGCGTCCGGGGCCGCCCGATGGCGCCGCCCTGGGACCCTGGCCGAACCTGCTACAGGTCGCCGGTATTATAGGCATTCGGCCTTCATAGGGGAAGCGGTATCGTATGTCCCGTCGGGCCGTTTGCCGGGTAGAAGGTATTGTTATGCGCTGGCGCGCATCGCGGCAGCCAAGGTGGTACGGAAGCTCGCCGGCGATTCCGGAGGCCGGCGGGAGCCTATGAGAACTCCTTGCGGGCGGGACCGATGGTCAGAATCCCACGTGGTCCTTGTCGTCTGACGGCCAGCTGTAGACTTCGAGCCGGTACACCCCACGCTCGGTCCTGGTGATCGTGGCTTCCTTGGTCTTTTCCATGTATTCGATGGGATACCATTTCCCGAAAAGCGCGCCGTCGATGATGAAATCCTCGAAGCTCCGGGGATTCCTGGCGCGGGCCGCCTCCGCCTTTATCGCGCGCCAGTTCGGGTTCTCGTCAGGCACCAGAAAATAGAACCCGGGAACGTCGACGTAGTTCGGGTCTTTCTGGAGGTGCTGGTTTAAATACTTCCCTTTGACCTCGAGCGCATAGGCTTCCAGTTCTGTGACATCGAATTGGACGACTACCGGCCCGGGAGCCCGGAGGCCTCGTTTTTCATACGAATCAAGCACGAACGGATCGTTGATGTTGAAGGTCAGCCGACGGTTTCCGGCCCCTCCGTCAACGTAGATATCGATGTTCGTGAACAACATCTTCACCGTGCGTTTCTTGTTGCCCGGATTTTCCGGATCGACGGGTATCGAAATCCACATCCCGATTTCCAGGTACTTGTTTTGGATTTTTTTTGCCCTCCGGATCGTCAGGAGATCGGCCACGGCGATCTTCGACGAACCGATCTCCTTGACGGCGGTGATTCGGCCAAGGATTTCTTCGGAGGGAACCAGGATCGTACGGCTTGCGAGATCCGGCCGGCTTAGGACCTTCAGTTCCAGTTTTGGAGGCTTCGTCGCCGGTTTGATGAAGTCTTCCCCGGGTTGCCCTGCGCTGCGGCCGAAGGGGCCGGCAAGGCAGATGAACACGAGAAGAGGAATCAGTCTTGATTCAAGGACCTTGATCGTTCTCATACTTTTCCTCCCATAGCCCGGAGTTTCTCAAGTTCGGCACGTACCTTGGAAACCTCCTCGATTTCTTCCAGTCCGCAAAGGATTCTCTCGGCGGAATCGAAGAATTCGAGGGCCTTGCGGTGGTCTCCGCCGGCCGCGGCGATCTGGCCGAGCACCCGCTGCGCCATCCCCAGCTCGACGGTATCCCCGAAGCGCCCGGCTACGTCGGCCGCCTCCCGGGCGTGCTGCTCGGCCAGTTCGCGGTTACCCAAGCGGAAATAGGATTCTGCGATTCCTACAAGCGCAAAGGCCACATAGGGGTAGTCGAATTTCCTGAGCGCGGTGGTCTTCACGCTCTCGAAATATCCGAGTGCTTCGGAATGGCGGCTCGTCGAAAGGCAGAGTTCCCCGAGATTGCAGAGGGTGTAGCGCAGGTAGTGAAAAAGCCCGGCATCCTCGAGCACCGGCACCGCTGCCTTGAACTTGCCTTCCGCCGCCCCGGTATCGCCCAGCTGCCGGTCGATGGTCCCGATGTTGTTGATCGTGATCGCCGCCTTGATCCCGTTGCCCGCGGACCGATAGGCTTCCAGCGCCTTTTCGTAATGCCTCAGCGCTATCTCGGGATTCCCCTTTTTCACCTTCTCGATATTACCCAGTGCCAGTTCCGCGTCGGCCAGGAGATTTGGATCTCCGATCCGGTCCGCCTCCCGGATGACGGCCTCGCATTCCGCCATGCTCTCCGGAATCCTGCCCTGCATGTACAGGCTGATGGAGAGGTGGAGATTCCCGCGGCTTCTGCCCAGATCGTCCCCGGTTTTTTCGAACAGGCCGGAGGCTTTCTTCAGGGTGTTTTCGGCTTCGGGAAAGTTACCCGCCGCCCAGGAGAGCCACCCCGAAAGAAGGGTCAGCCAGGCGGAATCCTCGTTTTCCGGATCGGAACACATCCTTAGAGCCGTAAGGATCCATTCGCGCCCGACGGAGAATTCGCTCTTCATCACCCAGAAGGGCACCATGGATCGGACCATGGAGATGACCGCGGCCTTGTCATCCCGGGCGGCCAGATGATTCATGGCTTGCGTGACGTTCTCCTGGTTCGCGGAAATCCTGTGGAAATACGGTATCTGTTCGGGCCCGTCCCAGGCCTTGCCGGCGTTTTGAGCCAGGAGGAGAAAATACGCGGCATGACGGCCCAGGGCGTCGGTGTCTTCCTCCGCCTCGACGAGCCTCTGCCGGCCGTATTCGCCGATGGTTTCCAATATTCCGAAAAACGGTTCATCGTCCAGCGGAGCCTTGTGGAAGATTAGGCTTTTTTCCGCCAGCGACTCGAGCCCGTCGATGACGTCAAGCTCCCCGCAGCAGAGCGGTCCCAGTGCGGAAACCGCGGATTCGAGGGATATCCCGCCGTGAAACACCGAGATGCGGCGGTATATTGCCCGCTCCTCATCCTTGAGCAGATCATAACTCCAGTCTATGCAGGCCCGAAGGGTCTTGTGACGGTCGGGCAGGTCGTTGGGTCCCCCGGTGAGCAGTTTGAGCCGGGTATCCAGCCGTTTCAGAATGGCCCGGGGCTCCAGGAGGCGGATTCGAGCCGCCGCAAGCTCTATGGCCAGGGGAATGCCGTCCAGGCGCGAGCAGATCTCCGCCACGATCGGGGCGTTCTCGTTGTCGACGGTGAAGTCCGGGTTGCCGGCGCAGGCCCGGTCGATGAACAGCCGGGTCGCCTCGAACTGGCTGAGCACCCCGCCCTTGCCCGGTGTCGGCAGGCTCATGGGGGACAGGTGGAAAACGTGCTCTCCGCGTACGTTCAGAGGTTCGCGGCTTGTGATGAGAAAGCGTGCGCCGGAGCTTCGCTTCAGCCAGCTAACGACCACCTCGTATGCGCCCATCACCTGTTCAAAGTTGTCGAGCAATAAGAGAATCGATTTTTCCTTGAGGGCCAGGGCGACCTGCTCCACCGGATCCATGTCCGGATTCTGCGGAATTCCCAGCACGCTTTCGACCGCGAGGGCGACACCCTCGGGCCGGGTGATGCTGCACAGGTCGACAAACCAGGTTCCGTCCCGGTGCTTGTCCACGAGATCGGCGGCCACCTGGAGGGCGATCCGGGTCTTGCCCATTCCGCCCGGTCCCACCACGGAAACAAGTTTGCATTCCGGATCCCCGAAGAGGCCCAGCAGCGCGCCGATCTCCTTTTCCCTGCCGATCAGGGGAGTCGCCTGGATGGGCAGGTTGTTGGGCAGGATATCCATCGAGCGGAGCGGCGGGAATTCCGACGGCAGGTCCGGATGGATCAGCTGGAAAATCTCTTCCGGCCGGGCCAGATCTTTCAGCCTGTGAGCGCCTTTCTCCTCCAGTTTCACGCCCTCGGGCAGAAGATCCCGCACAAGTTCCGCGGTAACCCGGCTCATCACCACCTGACCGCCGTGGGCCAGGGATTCGATGCGGGCGACCCGATTCACCGTCGGGCCGAAGTAGTCGTTGTCCCGTTCCCGGGCGGCCCCGGTGTGAAGCGACATCCTCACACGGAGGGGTCGGGGAGTTCCCCACTTCTCTTCCTGCAGGACGAGCTGGGCCGCAAGGGCAGAGCGGACGGCATCCTCCGCCTTGGCGAACACGCAGCAGAACGCGTCGCCGACCGTTTTGAAGACATAGCCCCCGCCCTGGACCACCGCTTTCTTCAATATCTCGTCATGACGCTTCAAGGCGATCTCCATCGACTCGGGATCATCCTGCCAGAGACTCGTGGATCCCTGGATGTCGGTGAAGAGGAACGTGACCGTCCCCGAAGGTGCCGATGTCATGGTACTTACATGATGGACTATTACGCGGTTATTTCAAGGATAAATCGGCCGATACCCGCCTGGAATCGATCGCTCACCGAGCAGGTCTTCGAGCTTGCTCGGGATGGAATGCCGCCGCCCCGTCAGTCCACGATCCTCCAGGTCACGCCTCCGGCCTTTCCGCCCCGGGATATCCGCCGGGCTTCCCCCGCCTTGAAAATGCTCGCCCAGAGCCATCCCGCCACGAAGCCGCCGATGTGGGCGGCGTAGGCGACCCCGCTGCCCGCGGGGCCCGCTGCGGAGGCGCTCACCAGCTGCATCAGGAACCATATCCCCAGGGACAACCACGCGCTCACGGGCATGGGGTAGAAGCCGAAGGTCAGGATGTAAACCCGGTTCCGGGGAAACATGACCAGGTACGCGCCCATGACGCCGGATATCGCCCCGGACGCCCCGATCATGGGGGTCAGGAGACCCTGTCCGGTGACAACCGAGGCCAGGACCTGGGCCGCCGTCGCCGCGGCTCCCATCAGGGCATAGAAAACGATAAATCGGACCGGCCCCAGGCGGTTCTCGACGTTGTCCCCGAAGATTCCCAGGTACAGC
>JBFZER010000105.1:0-8883 GCA_041306765.1 Spirochaetota bacterium
AGGTTGCCCTTGAGGCACGCGAGTCCTCCCTGGGCGTGGTAGGGCCGGTCGACGGGGCGGATGACCTCATCGTCCCGAACACTGGCCCGGGCGACGTTCTCCCCCTGCGACTTCCCGGTCACGGTCCTGCAGGCGCCGTCGATCAGGCCCGAGTCGAGCAGGCGCTTCAACACGGCCTGGACTCCGCCGGCCCTGTACAGGTCCTGGATATGGTAGGGTCCCGCGGGGGACAGGGAGCAGAGGTGGGGAACCTTGGCCCCGATTGTGTTGAAAATCTCAATGGGGAGGTCGAGCCCCGCAGCCCAGGCAATGGCCGGCAGGTGCAAGGCGGTGTTCGTGGAGCCCCCCAGGGCCAGGTCCAGGGCCACGGCGTTCTCGAAGGCCTTCATGGTCAGGATGTCCCGGGGGCGGATGCCCTTTTCCACCAGTTTCATGATCGCCACGCCCGCATCCTTGGCCAGCCGGTCCCGCTCGGCGTAGACCGCCGGTATGGTCCCGTTCCCCGGAAGCCCCAGGCCCAGGCCTTCCATCATGCAGTTCATGGTGTTGGCCGTGAACATGCCCGCGCAGGATCCGCAGCCCGGGCAGGCGGCGTTCTCCACTTCCAGGAGCTCCGCCTCGTCGGCCTTGCCGGCGATGACCTTGCCCACGGTCTCGAACACCGTGGAGAGGTCGATGTCCCTGCCCCCGTGGGTCCCCGCAAGCATGGGGCCCCCGGACAGGACGATGGCGGGGATATTGAGCCGCGCGGCGGCCATGGCCATTCCGGGGATGATCTTGTCGCAGTTGGTCACCATCACAAGGGCGTCCAGGGCGTGCCCCTGGGCCATCACCTCGATGGAGTCCATGATGAGCTCCCGGCTGGGCAGGGAGTACTTCATGCCCACGTGGTTCATGGCGATGCCGTCGCACACGCCGATGACAGGGAACTCCAGCGGAAGCCCCCCGGCGGCGTACACCCCGGCCTTGACGGCCTCGGCGATGCGCTTGAGGTGGACGTGGCCGGGGATGATGGCGTTGTAGGCGTTCACCACCCCGATCCAGGGCCGCTCGATCTCCCAGTCCGTATACCCCGACGCCTTCATAAGGGACCGGTGGGGCGCCCTCTCGATGCCTTTCTTGGCGGAATCGCTTCTCATTTGCTTCGTTCCTTGTTTGTGGTACTTCCTTGGTAGTACCAGTGTTGACGGGATAATATCACCGGTATACACTGCCGTCAACATGGAAAAGAAACGGGCCGAGCTGGTGCGGACCCTGACGAACCTCATCCGCGATCCCGGGCGCTACCCCGAGGGCCGCCTGCCCCCGGAGCGGGAGCTGGCGGAGAGCCTGGGGGTAAGCCGCAACCTCCTGCGGGAGGCCATGGTCACCCTGGAGGCCCTGGGCCTGTTGGACATTCGGGAGCGGCAGGGAGCCTTCATCACCCTGCCCGGGGCCGAGGACTTCGCGGCCAGCCTGAAATTCCTGGCGCTCTGGCCCGAGGACCTGCTGTCCCACCTCATGGAGATGCGGCTGGTGATCGAGGTACCCGCCGCGGCTCTGGCCGCGGAGCGCCGCACCGAGGCGGAACTTGCCCGGATGAAGGACTGCGTTGCCCAGCTAGAGGCGGTTCAGGAAAACCCGGACGGGGGCCTTTCCTCCGGTGCTGTCTGGGACACCCTCCTGCACGACCTGGTCCTGAACGCGGCCCACAATCCCGTGCTCAGCCGGATGTACGAGGGCTTGTCGTCGACCATGGAGAAGTACATCGTCCTGAGCCGCTCCAAGCTCCTGGCCCTGGGCGGATGGTCCGGGAAGATCCTGGACGAGCACAGGAGCCTGGTCGAGGCCATAGCCGCCCGGGACCCGGAGGCCGCCCAGGACGCCCTGCGGCGCCACCTGGACGGGGCCCTCCGGAAGCTGAACGAACTGAACAGCTAGGAGTTTGTCGGGCTTGCCCCTCTGGATCGAGAAAAATCGCATTCATGCGATTTTTCTACCTTGCAAACTCCAAAGGAGCCCGAGAATCGGGCTCCTAGATGTGGATCGCCCGGCCCTCGGCCATGCGGGCGGCCTCCATCACCCCCTCCGAGAGGGTCGGGTGGGCGTGGATCATCCCGGCGATGTCCTCCACGGTCAGCTCGGATTTTTTGGCCAGCAACAACTCGTGGATCAGCTCCGTGGCCTCGGCCCCGGCGACATGGGCGCCCAGGATCTCCCCGGTCTGCGGGTCGTGGAGGATCTTGACGATGCCCTCCGGGGCCTCGACGGCAACGGCCTTGCCCACCCCCCGGTAGGGGAAGACGGCCTTCTGGAACCGGACCCCCCTCTCAACCGCTTCCCGTTCGGTGAGTCCGAAACTCCCGACCTGGGGCTCGCAGTAGACCGCCGAAGGGATCTCGTCCAGGCGGATCCGGCGCTCGGGATTCTTTCCGGCCATCTTTTCCACCGCGATCTCCCCCTCCTTGGAGGCCACGTGGGCCAGGAGGGGGGTGGCTACCACGTCCCCGATGGCGTAGATGTTCGGGACGGAGGTCTGCCCGTAGTCTCCGACCGGGATGAAACCCTTCTCGGTCCGGATGCCCAGGGCTTCCAGCCCCAGGTTCTCCGTGTTGGGGGCCCGGCCCACGGCCACCAGGACCTGGTCCGCCTCGACCTCGGTCTTGGTCCCGTCCTTCCCGGCCAGGCGCACGACGGCTCCGTCGGTCTTGCGCGCAAGGCCCTCCGCCCGGGTACCGGTCAGGATCTTGACCCCCTTCTTTACGAAGTCCCGGCGCACGACCTCCACGGCCTCGGGATCCTCCAAGGGCAAAATGGTGTCCAGCATCTCCACCAGGGTCACCTCGACGCCGAAGGCGTTCATGATATAGGCGAACTCCATGCCGATGGCCCCGGCCCCCAGGATGACCAGGCGCCGCGGCAGCTTCTCCAGCATCAGGGCGTCCGTGGACGAGAGGACGACCTTCCCGTCGAAGGCGAAGCCCGGGATCTCCCGGGGCCGGGATCCGGTCGCAATGATGGCGTTCCTGAAGGCGATCTCCGTCTTGCCGTCCACCACGATCCGGTCCGCGGACTTCAAGACGCCCGTGCCCTGGACGTAGTCGACCTTGTTCTTCCGCAGGAGGAACTCCACACCCTTGGAGAGGCGGTCCGCGGCCATGCGGGATTTCCGGAAGACCTTGCCGTAGTCGAAGCCCGACAGGTCCACCGCCGCCCCGAGCTCCCGGAGCCCGGCGGCGGACGCGAAGACCTGGGCCTGGTGGATCAGGGCCTTGGAGGGGATGCAGCCTATGTTAAGGCAGACTCCGCCGGGCTTGTCCTTCTCGATGACCACCGCGGACAGCCCGAGCTGCCGGGCCCGGATCGCCGCGACGTACCCGCCGGGTCCCGCTCCTAGAATCGCCACGTCGTAGGTCTTGTCGTCCATGGTGTACCTCGTCCTGGGGAAATTTTCCCGATCATAAACGCGGATCGGAAACGCCGCAAGCGGTGGGTTCCGGGCGGCGCAGACAACAAAGCCCCGGGTTCGTCCCGGGGCCTCGCTTTTTGCCGCGGGCCGTTCAGCCCGGGTTCCCGGACTCCCGGTACTCCTCCTCCAGGGACTCCACGAGCCGGCTCACGGGTACGATGTTCTCCACCCTCGGGGCGTTGGCCCCCGCGAAGGCGAAGCCCTTGTCCAGCCGCCCCTTCTGGGCGTTCAGCAGGGCCAGGGAGATGCAGTACGGCGCTTTCTCGGGATCGCAGGTCACGATGCAATGGTAGGGGCAGGAGTACGGGGTCTTCCGGCCCGCTTCCACGTCGTCGAGGAACTTGTTGCGAACCGCCCGGCCCGGCATGCCCACGGGGCTGGCGATGATCTCGAGATCGCCTTCCGCGGCCGCCACGTAGCTCTGCTTGAAAGCCCGGTCCGCGTCGCACTCGTCGGTGGCCACGAAGCGGGTGGCCATCTGGACCCCCGCGGCCCCCAGCTCGAGCATCTCCCGGATGTCCGCCCCCGTGTAGACCCCGCCCCCGGCGATGACCGGTATCGGGGTCTCCCCGTCCGCGAAGGGAGCCAGGGCCTCGATCACCTCGGGCACCAGGACCTCCAGGGAATATTTCGGGTCTTCCAGCTGTTCGCGCTTGAACCCCAGGTGCCCGCCCGCCCGGGGTCCCTCCACCACGAAGGCGTCCGGCCGGTACCCGTACTTGTCCAGCCAGCGCCGGGCTATCAGGGCCGCTGCCCGTCCGGAGGACACGATCGGGACGAGCTTCGTTCGCACCCCTTCCTTCAGGAACTCCGGCAGGTTGACCGGCAGTCCCGCCCCGGAAAAGATGACGTCGATGCCTTCCTCGATCGCGGTACGGACCAGGTCCGCGAAGTTGCTCAGGGCGACCATGATGTTGACCCCGAGGATGCCCTTGGTGAGTTCCCGGGCCCTGCGGATCTCCCGGCGCAGGGCCCGGATGTTGGCTCCCAGGAAATCCTTGAAGCCGTCGGGCTCCAGAAGGCCTATGCCCGCCGCGGCGATCACGCCGATGCCCCCCGCGTTGGCCGAGGCGGAGGCAAGTCCCGACAGGGATATCCCCACCCCCATGCCGCCCTGGACGATGGGGGTCCGGGCGACGAGATCCCCGATTCGCAGGGCTTTCCATGCGGGTCCGTTCATGCGCTCTCCTTCGGGCCGGCCGCCCTGCAGGAGCAGCGTGGAAGCCGACTGGCTTTGACTTGAGACATTCTAACGTATATTGACTATTTGTCATACGAAGAGGTTGCGAATCCGAGCTAAAAAAGCATAACGGCCGCGAGTATCCGCCCCCCGCGGCCGCACGGCGGAACCAGGGATCAGGTCGTCAAGGACGCTCCACGCACATCGCGATCCCCATTCCTCCCCCAATGCACAGGGTCGCCAGGCCCTTCTTCGCCTTCCGGCGGCGCATCTCGTGGAGAAGGGTAACCAGGATCCGGGCCCCCGATGCTCCGATGGGATGGCCCAGGGAGATGGCCCCGCCTGACACGTTGACCTTGTCCATGTCGAAGCCCAGCTCCTTGGCCACCGAGAGGGACTGGGCCGCGAAGGCCTCGTTGGCCTCGATCAGGTCCAGCTCCCCGACCGTCCAGCCCGCCCGGGACAGGGCCAGGCGCACGGCCTCCACGGGGCCTATGCCCATGACGGAGGGATCGCAGCCGTGCCAGCCGTAGGAGACGATCCGGGCCAGGGGCGCAAGGCCGTGGCGCTCCATCTCCTCCTGGTCCGCCACCATCACCGCCGCGGCGCCGTCGTTGATCCCCGAGGAGTTGCCGGCGGTAACGGTCCCGTCGGGCTTGAAGGCCGGCCGCAGCCTGCCCAAGGCATCGGCGGTGACCCCCGGCCGAGGGAATTCGTCGGTGTCCACCACGACCGGATCCCCCTTTTTCTGGGGGATGAATACCGGGACGATCTCGTCCTTGAACCGTCCGGCCGCCATGGCCTTCTCCGCCTTGTTCTGGCTGGCCGCGGCAAAGGCGTCCTGGGCTTCCCGGGACAGACCGTACTTGGCGGCCAGGTTTTCCGCGGTGATGCCCATGTGGTAGCCGTTGAAGATGTCCGTCAGGCCCTCGTAGATCATGGAGTCCACGAGTTCCCCGTGGCCCATGCGGTACCCGTACCGGGCCTGCTTGAGGAGGTAGGGAGCCTGGGTCATGTTCTCGGTTCCCCCGGCGATCAGGAGGCTTGTGTCCTCCGCCTTTATCGCCTGGGCCGCGGCGGCCACGGCGCGCAGTCCCGAGCCGCAGACCATGTTGACCGTCATCGCGGTCCGCTCGATCGGGAGCCCCGCCTTGACCAGGACCTGGCGCGCTACGTTCTGACCCAGCCCCGCCTGAAGCACGCAGCCCAAGACGATCTCGTCCACCTCCGCCGCGCCCACCTTGGTCCGCTCCAGCAGGGCCTTCACCACCGCCGCCCCCAGGTCCACCGCCCCGACCCCGGTATAGGCGCCCCCGAAGCTACCGATGGCCGTCCGCACGGCCTCTACGATGAACACGTCCTTCATGGTTTCCTCCTCGCGATGTTCGGGCGCGCCGCGGTCAGCGACCGCGGCGCCGGTATCCGGCCGGACCGGCGCCGGCCGCCGGGTCGGTTTAGGCCTTCCAGGGCCTGCAGTCCGGCGGAACCTGCACGTCCGCGTCCGTATGCTCCACGATCCATTCGGGGGTATAGGGCTCGAAGTATTCCTTGAGGACGAAGTGGCTTCCCTTTACCTCGAAGTACCCCACGTCGGTAACCACGATGTCGACGCCGTGCTCGGCGGTCAGGGGCAGGGTGCACCTCCGCTTGAGCTTGCTGGTCCCGCTCTTCTCAAGGTGGGTGGTGGCGGCCACGACGACCCGGGACCCCGCCACCAGGTCCATGGCCCCTCCCATGCCGGGGACCATCTTGCCGGGGATCTTGTAGTTGGCCAGGTTGCCCTCCTGGTCCACCTCCAGGACCCCCAGGACCGTGCAGTCCACATGTCCTCCCCGGATGATGCCGAAGCTGGTGGCCGAGTCGAAGTAGGCGCCCCCGGAAAGCAGGGTCACGGGCATGGCTCCGGCGTTGGTCAGGTCCTTGTCCTCCCGGCCCTTCTCCGGCGCGGGTCCCAGGCCGATGAGGCCGTTCTCGCTCTGGAGGATGACCGTGATCTCCGGGGGGACGTAATTGGCCACCAGGGTGGGCAGGCCGATGCCGAGGTTGACCACGTCCCCGGTCTTGAAGATCCGGGCGATCCGGCGGGCTATGTTTTCCTTGCTCTCGACGTACTCGATCATGACGCCCTCCTAGGCCTTCACCAGGTAGTCCACGAGGATGCTGGGAGTGTGGATCTGGTCGGGATCGATCTCGCCGATCTCGACGATCTCCTCCACCTCGGCGATCACCGTCCTGCAGGCCATGGCCATCAGGGGATTGAAGTTCCGGGCCGTCTTGGAATACACGAGGTTCCCCGCCTTGTCGGCCTTTTTCGCCTTGATCAGGGCGACGTCCCCCGGAAGGGCCTCTTCGATCAGGAACTTCCGCCCCTGCACCTCGACGACCTGCTTGCCATCCTGGACCTCGGTGCCCAGGCCCGTCCCCGTCAGGATCCCGCCCAGCCCGCAGCCCGCGGCCCGGACCCGCTCCGCCAGGGTGCCCTGGGGAACCAGGACCACCTCCGTCTCCCCCGCGTTCATCTGCCGCTGGGACTCGGGGTTCGTTCCGATGTGGGAAATGATCATCTTCCGGAACTGCCGGTTCTTCACCAGGGGGGCCACCCCCGTGACCCGGCCGTTCTTCTCGTCCAGCACGGCTGTATCGTTGCAGACCAGGGTCAAATTCTTGGTGCCCAGGGATGCCAGGGCGGCCAGGATGCCCAGGGGGGACCCGCAGGCCAAGAATCCCCCGACATGGACGACGGCGCCCTCGCTCACCATCTTCGCGGCCTCGGCCGCGCTGATCACGGGTTTCTCGATCACGGAGAGACCTCCAGGATTCAACTTTGTGCCCGGGAAGCCCGGGGAGGACAGGGTAGCACGAATTTCAGTGAACGGTAAACGGTGGACAGTGGACGGAAGTGACCACAGGGTGCGGAAGCCGACTACGCCAAGCGAAGGATGCGGCCGCTTTCTTGACTCATTCCCGTTCACTGTCCACTGTCCACCGTCCACAGCCTCCCCGCCGCCAGCATGAACACCGCGGCCGCGGCGCCCAAGGCGGCGGTGAGGTAGAAGGAGGCGGAGTAGTCCCCCGTCGCGGCGCCGCCCGCGGAGAGCAGACCGGAAATCCGGGAGAACACCAGGGAGGAGAGACCTAAGGCCATCAGCACCATCCCGAAGTTGGTGCCCGCGTACTTCTGTCCGAACACCTCCCGCACCAGGGGCGGGAAGACCCCGGAGGGGCCGCCGTAGGCGAAGGCTATCAGGAAGACAGCGATCACGTAGGGGGCCCCGGCCGCGGTGATCATCCACAGGGAGGCCCCGCAGGTCAGAAGGCACAGGGCTATCACGGTCCGGGTCCGGCCGATCCGGTCCGAGACCCAGGCCGAGACGATGCGTCCCGACGCGTTGGCGATCCCGGTCACCATCACCGCCGCAAGGGCCGCCTCCCGGGACATCCCCCGGGCCAGGGCCAGGGTCTTGATGACCGGAAGGATCACCACCCAGGCTGCCACCTCGAAGAAGAGGCAGAGGAAGGCGCACCAGAAGATCGGGCTTGCCAGGACTTCCCGGGGCCGGTACTGCCGGGGCTCGGCCGGAAGGCTTCCGCCCGCCCCGACGGCTCCGGCCGCGCCGCGGGACGCCGCAGATCCGGGAAGGCCGACCGGACCGGCATGGGCGCCTTCCGCCGGGGCGGCGGACTCCGGGGGGTCCGAGACGAAGCGGGAAGCCGTCAGGGTCAGCGCCAGGAAGACGGCGCCCAGGATCCGGAAGGCCCCGGGCAGGCCGACCGCCGCGATGAGGGCCTCCGCGACGGGGGAGAGGATGACCACGGAAAATCCGAAGGCCCCGGCGGCTATGCCCGCGGCGAAGCCTTTCCTGCGGGGGTACCACCTCTGGACGCAGGACACCACGCCCCCGTATACGAGGCCCGTCCCCGCGCCCGCGATAAGGCCGTATGTAAGGTGGATGAGCCTTGGCTCCCCCCTTCCCAGGAAGGAGGTTGCCAGGATCCCCGCGGAGAATACCGCGGAACCCGCGGTGACCACGGGCCGGGTTCCCAGGCGGTCCAGGAGGAAGCCCCCGGCCAGGGTCCCGGTCACGAAGGCGAAGAGCATGAGGGAGGAGGTCCGGGCGACGACCTGGAAATCCCATCCGTAGTGCCGGACCACGTGGGGCTGGAAGACGCTCCACATGTACAGGATCCCCACGCAGAGCTGGAGGGCGGCCGCGGGGACGAGGATGGGCACCCCCGGGCCGCCGGCGGCCCGGGG
>JBFZER010000106.1:0-6399 GCA_041306765.1 Spirochaetota bacterium
GGAAAAATCCGCCCTTCCCGAGGCCGCCGCCCCGCGGCAGGCTCACCCGGGAGCCCGGGACGCCCCGGCCCCCGATCCGGAACCGGACCTTCCGGGCACCCCCGCCCCGACCGAATCGCCCCTCCCGATCGAGTCCGGGGCCGTCCCGGGAATCCCCTCCCGGACGCCCCCCTCCGGGGCGGCGGGTTCGGGCGGTACCGACTTCCGATCCGCATCCGACCAGGCGGCCGCCCTGCTCCTGGCCAAGGTGGAGGCCGCCCTGGTCTACCCCGAAGCCGCCCGCCGCCGGGGCACCGAGGGGGTCGTGGGGCTCCAGATCATCCTGGACGGATCCGGGGCGCTTTCGGACGTGAAGATCGCGCGTTCCTCCGGGAGCGCCCTCCTGGATCGGGCCGCCCGGGAAGCCGTTGCCGTCAGCCTGCCCGTGCCCAATCCATCGGGCGCGCCTCTGTCCTTCGAGCTTGCGGTGCGGTTCACCTTGAAAAAGGCGGCTGCCCCTTAGGAACCGCCGCCTGAGTGTCACGAAGCTTGTGAAGCGAATCCCGCGCCGCCCCTCAGTCCAGGACGATACGCACCCCGGCCTTCAGGGTGATGCCGGGCATGGGATACCCGCTGGTCTCGACATACGCCTGGTTCAGCAGGTTCTCCCCGTCCAGGTAGACGGACACGCCTTCATGGGTCTGAAGTTCCACCCGTGCCCCCAGAAGAAGGACCGGATCCAGTTTGGGTGGCGAGGACTGGTAGCGCTCGCTCCGCCAGGATGCCCGACCCGAAACCTTCAGGGGTCCGGCCGCGAAAGCGGGCCCCAGTTTTATCGTATGCACCGGCAGGTTGGCCACCCGGGCATTGTCCGCCAGGCTCTGCCCGGAGGACAGATCGTAGGACAGGAGCAGGGCATAGGAAGCGGAAATCGATACGGGCCCGGCCTTGCAGGATGCTTCCGCATCCGCCCCGAAGAAGGCGGCGGCTGCGATGTTTTCCGGGCGCCAGATGAAATCACCGTCCGGATCTCCCCACTGGATAAGATCCTCCGTATACCGCACGAAGACGTATGCAGAAAGATGGGAGTTCCGCTTCTCCGCCTCCCCGCCGACCTCGCCATACCAGGACGTCTCCGGCAAAAGACCCGGATTCCCCTCGGTCCAAGGGTCCGCGGGCCAGTAGAGATCGTTGAACGCCGGGGCCCGGTAGGACCGGCCCGCCGTGGCCTTCAAGGTCACCGCATCGGAAACCGCCGCGGAGGCTCCAAGGGCATAGGTAAGGCCTGCCGGGTAGTCGTCGTACCAGTCGAAGCGGACGGAGGGGGAAATCTTCAACGTCCGGCCGACGGCCAGGACCGGCGCCGCATACGCGCCCGCGTGGTGACGACGGGGGTCTCCCACCTTCGTACTTTCCGTCCCGTCGTAGCGCAGGTCCAGCCCCGCCGGGATCTCCAAGGAATCCGCAGCCAGGAACCGAAACCGGAAATCCGCGCCCGCCGAGAGGGTGTCGTGGCGATCGTCGGACGGCTCGTCCGGGTCCTCGTACTCCAGTCGGGACCAGGCCCCGAAGACCGAGGCGTCCAGGGCCAGGCGGCCGCGAGCCAGGGCATCGCTGGACCAGGCCGCGGTGCCCCGGAGGTCCCGGTTGCGCTGTTCCGCGTTCGGGGTGAGCCAGGCAGTCAAACCCGGCACTCCGAAGTCAGCGCAGCGGCCCGAGAGCCCCGCCGAGAGGATGCCCCCGAGGGCGGAGACCTCGAGGCCCAGGGAGCCGGAGCCGCCGAGGTATCCGGAGTTCTCCCGGACCAGGACCGGGCCTCCCTCCCGGGCCGCGGGGAAGGAGTCTCCCGCCCCCTCGAGGGCAGCCGCAGCCGAGAATCCCGCCGCCCCGATCCGTGTATCCAGGGAAGCCCCGAGGCGCTGGGCCGCGTAGAGGAAGGCCGAGTCCGCGCCCAGGGCCGCGGGATAGAGCTTGTTCTCCGCGGTGACCGCCAGCCGCCGGTCCCCTCCCCGCTTGGTGGTGACCACGATGACCCCGCCCACGGCGTCGGCGCCGTATATGGAGGAGGCTCCGCCTTTGAGGACCTCTATACGCTCGATGGACTCGGCGGGGATGTCCGCCAGGTCCACGCCCCCGGACCGGGCATCGTTCCTGCGGACCCCGTCCACGATGACCAGGACCTGGCCGCTTGAGGCCCCCCGGAGGGAGGGGGTCCGGACACTGCCCGGGTTGCCGTAGTCCAGGGAATGGAAACCCGGAACCGAGGCCAGGGCCTCCGCCGCGTTCCTGGCCCCCGAGGCCTCGATCTCCTCCGCGGTCACGGTGGCGACGGAACCGCCCGGGGCCAGGGCCGCGGGGCTCCAGCTCTCGGCCGTTACGGAGACCTCTCCGAGGTCCCGTACCTGCGCGCCGGGCCCCGAAACCGCGAGGGCCGCGACGACGATGAAACATGCCGATCTGCGCATGTTCCGCTCCTTTCCGCTCCCATCGCAGGGGGCGGCGGACCGGAAGCCGTAGGCCTGCCCCCGGGGCGCGCGGGAAGACGATATGTCTGCCGAGACGGCGGGCCGCACGAAGCGGCTTCCTGGGAGGGGGTGCACGACGACTCCTCGATCCGCGAAGGTTCCCCGCCCGGACAGCCTGAGAGCGCCCGGATTGCGGGTGAGCGGAGGGTCGGTATCCTGGCTTCCGGATCTTCGTTCGGTCTCCGACGCCTTCTCGGGGGCTCCCAGCCCCCAATGGCCGCGCGGTCGGCCGCGATCTCTCGCGGGCCGCGCGTGTCGGCACTCTCCCCGGTTACAGTGGCGGGACCGCCGCGGTCTTGCACCGCGTTCCACGATTCCCTCGCTCGTCGCGGACAGGATGACGTAAACCGAGAGGCCGGTCAAGGCTGTCCGGGTGGGACGGTCCGCCTACTCGAAAAACCGCCTCGCCAGGTCCCGGGAATACCGGATCACCCGTTCCACGGTGGAGAACGAGGCGATCTCCCCGCAGACATAGGTCCGATGCCGGCCCTGGAGGGCCTCGAACCGATCGTACCAGCCGGCCCGGTAGTCCACGCTCGAAACGTGGGGGTAGTACTTCCAGCGGACCCGCGCAACCGTCTCCCCGGGCTCCCCGCCCATGGCGCGGATGTCCTCGTCCAGCCCGGCCTCGATCTCCGGATCGGTCTGGGCCCCGTCCCCCAGGACGTAGAAGGAATGGATCCCGCTGCCGGGCACCCTCTCGTCCCAGATCATGGCCCTGCCGATCCCGGAGCGGTCGAAGCGGGCCGGGGCGAACCCCGCGGGGACCCGTAAGCCCCGGGCCCGCTTGAGATAGACCCGGTAGTCCTTGTGAAGGATCCTCGAGTACAGGTCCCGTTCGTCCTCGGAGGCGTCCAGGAATCCCAGGGCATCATCCAGGGGGCAGGCCAGGACCAGGCGGTCGAACTCCATGCGGAAGGCCGCCCCGTCCCCGCGGCCGATGCCGCCTACCCAAACCGTATCACCCCGGCGGATCTCCCGGATGTCCAGGGAGTACCGGACGTCCAGGTCCTCGGCCAGGCGCTCCCAGAGGGTCTGGATCCCCTCCCTCCACTTGAAGAACTTGAACTGGAGGGCCAGGGCCCGGACGATCCCGGGCTCGAAGAACTTGAGCACGTAGGCCGCCGGGGACTCGTCGTAGTACCCGTATCCGAAGGTCGTGTAGGGTATGGATATGGCCTTGGCCAGGACGCCCATCCGGTGACGGTCCACCCAGGCCTGGAAAGAATCCGCGAGTTCCCCGGGCGTACCGGCGTGCCCGGGGCTGAAGGCCGCACGGTACCGGGGCGCCAGGACATGGTACCGGAGGATCTCGAGGATGCCCTCCGGGAGTTCGCCGATGCCGATCCACCCCGGGAATAGCCGCTCGGAGGGCCAGAATCCCCGGTTCACGAAAGCGTCTTCGGGGGTCCGGTCCGGGGTACTCGAGCGCCAGGGCTCCATACCGACCCTTTCCATGAGGTCCAGGGTGTCCCGGTAATCCGTAGTGCCCATCACGGCGCCGAGCTCCCAGTTTCCGCCCTCGGCCCGGAAAGTCCGGCACTTCCCCCCCGGTTCGGATTCCCGCTCCAGCACCGTCACGGATCGGAACCCCGAGTCCGCGAGCCGCCGGGCCAGGGAAAGTCCCGCGGCCCCGGCTCCAACGATCCCGATCCGCTCGTTCCTGTCCATTCCCATGGTACGCCCCCGTTCCACCTATAGTGTCACGAAGATTGTGAAGGCATCCTGCATCCCCTTCAATGCCCGCCCGGTTCACAGCCCTTGCCCGCGCCGAGATCCCGGCCTATAGTCGAGCCGTGCACGAACTCCCGATTATAACACGGGTCCTGGAACTGTCGCTGGCTTCCTCGCCCGCGGGTTCCGAGATCGCACGGGTGAACCTGCGGGTCGGGTATCTCTGCGACGCGGAACCCCTCTGGCTCGAGCGGTACTTCCGCATCGCGGCCCGGGGCACCTCCGCGGAAGACGCTGAGCTCATAGTTCGCCGGGAGACGGAAGCCCCCGGGGCCGGCGGAGCGGAGCTGGACCCGGATGCCGCGTTCGGGTATGTCCTGGAATCCATCGAGGTTCGGGACGCCCCGGGAAGGAGGGCCCCATGAACGCCGGAACCCGCGTCATCGACGTCCAGGCATCCATCCTGAAGGACAACGAGGAACAGGCGGATGCCCTGAGTCGAATCCTTTCGGAGCGCGGAGTCTTCCTGGTCAACCTGATGGGCTCCCCGGGCTCCGGCAAGACCAGCCTCCTGGCCGCCCTGCTCCCCCTCCTCTCGCCCCCGCTGCGGGCGGCGGTGATCGAGGCGGACCTGGACTCCCGGATCGACGCGGACGCCCTGGAAGCCCGGGGCTGGAAGGCGGTTCAGCTTCGCACCGGCGGATTCTGCCACCTGGACGCCTTCATGGTTCGGAGGGGTCTTTCGGAACTGGGCATCCCGCCGCCGGAAGCCGGAACACCCTCCCCCTTCGACATCGTCTTCATAGAAAACGTGGGCAACCTCATCTGCACCGCCCAGGTGGATACGGGGGCCCACCTGAATCTGGCCCTCCTCTCGGTGCCCGAGGGGGACGACAAGCCCTTGAAGTATCCCGTCATGTTCGCTAAGGCGGACGTCGTGGTGGTCAGCAAGTCCGATTACCTGGATCGGGAGAGCTTCGACGTGGAGGCCCTGTCCCGCCGCGTCCGGGAACTCAGGCCGGATTCCCGGATCTTCGCGGCTTCCGTCCGCACCGGGCTGGGACTTCCGGGTCTCGCTCAGTTTATTCTTGACAAAGTCCAAGCCGGCCAGCCGGGCGGCTCAACAATCTAGCGCCCGCCCCTTCGGCCGTGGGGCTGCGCCCGGAGGCCCAGGATGCCCGCGATTCCCAGCCTCAGCTTCCGGAACAGGCCGGGCCGGGAAGAGGCGAGGCGCTCCAGCAGTTCCTCCGTGTCCCGGGGAGGCACCCGGGCGGGCAGGAGGGGCTCAAGCTCGAGGGCGCCGAACCTGCAGGCCGCCGTACAGACACCGCAGCCGATGCAGCGGCCTTCCAGGATCCGGGCGGTTTTTCGGCCGCCGGGCCGGGCGGAAGGCCCGTCCAGGACGATCGCATCCATGGGGCAGATCCGGAGGCAGGCCCCGCAGGACACGCACTTTTCCGGAATCGCCGCCGCGCGGTGGTTGGTCGCCACGAAGTCCGCGGGCCGCTTCATCGCCTTGACAACCGACAAAAGTCCGCAGCAATCCCCGCAGCAGGCGCAGAGGAACTGGGGCTCCCGCTCGTTGGAGGGCCGCATCACCAGGCCCTCTTTCTGGTTGAGGTCCGCCAATTCCAGGGCTTCCCCCTGTCCTATCGCCCGGCCCCATCCCTCGCGGACCACCGTGTCCGCGAAGTCCCGGAATACCATGCACTGCTCGCGCCGGTCCGTATACCTGCAAGGCCTGCCCGCCAGGTCGGTAGCCCTGCGGCAGATGCAGTCCAGGACCGCGATCCGATCCCCCGCGGCCCGGATCAGGGACCGGCACTCGTCGTAATCCGCGATCCGGTGTTCCGGCCGGATGGCCGCGCCGATCGGGATCACCCGGGTCTGGGGCTCCCCGGTGGTCAAAAGCTCCAGCCCGAATCCCTGGTGCATGAACTCGGTCGTATCCTGTACGAGTTCCCGGGACAGCCGGGCGATCTGCATCTCGTACATCCCCACCACGAAGGGCAGGAGGGCGAAGGTTTCGTCCGTCGCCCTCATTAGGATGCTGCCTTTCGAGGCCATCGCCCGTAGCAGGGCGGCCAGGCCGGAGCCGGACACGGCGGCTGTGCCGGACGCCGAGGCGGTTCCGGTCGACCTGTCGGCCGATTCCAGCCCCAAGCCCGCATCGCGGACGAGCTCGGCCGCGTCGATCCCCCTGCCGGCCAAGGCTTCCTCG
>JBFZER010000107.1:0-10207 GCA_041306765.1 Spirochaetota bacterium
GCCCGGGAAACCTCATCCCGGGGCGCCAGGTCCTTCAGGGCCGGGTGATACCGGTCCATGAAGTACTCCCCTCTCCGATTCATGAGCCGGGCGCCCTCCCCCCGGAGGGACTCGGAGATAAGGAAGCCCTTCAGGTCCCTGTGAAAGAGGATGGTGGGATGAAACTGAACGTACTCCGCGTTGATGACCTCTGCGCCCGCCCGTTCGGCCATGGCGATCCCGTCGCCCGTCGCTCCGGGCGGATTGGACGTGTGGAGGAAGAGGTTGCCAACCCCCCCCGCGGCCAGTATGGTGGCCGGCGCGAAGAAGGGCACGACCTCCCCGGTGTTTTCCCCGTAGACATAAACCCCCAAGGCACGCTTCGGCTCGTAGCGCTGGGAGTCGTCCCGGGAGTGGTGGGTGTTGGTGATCACGTCCACGGCCATGCAGGAGGGGAAGAAGTGGATATTGGACTTACCCCGGGCGTAGGCCGTGAGGGATTCCTGGATGGCTCGTCCGGTATAGTCCTTGACGTGCCAGATCCGGCGTATGGAGTGCGCGGCTTCCCGGGTCAGGTCCACCTCGCCCTCGGCATTTCGAAGGAACGGCACCCGGGCCTTGCCCAGGAGCAGATCCTCCACGGCCCCGGGGCCCTCCCGGCTGACAATGCGGACCGCCTCCCGGTTGTTGAGCCAGCACCCGGCTCCCAGAATATCCTGCTCCAGGAGGTCCGGATCCTCCGGCCCGCCTCGGGCGACGATGCCGCCCTGGGCGTACCGGGTGTTGCATTCCTCCGGCGAGGCTTCCTTGGTGAGGACGCACACCGAGGCCCCGCATTCCGCCGCCCGGACGGCCGCGGACAGCCCGGCGATGCCGGTGCCGACCACGATCACGTCGAAGGTTTCCTGCCGGTAGCTCATCCTGCGCCGTCCTTCCGTATGGTGAGGGATAGATCGAATGCCCGGACGGAGTGGGTCAGGCGGCCTACGGATATGTAATCGACCCCGAGGGCGCTCCAGTCTCCCGCGGTTTCCAGGGACACGCCTCCGGAGGCTTCGAAGGAAACGCCCGGTTTCCGGAGCTCCAGGGCCCGCCTCGCGGTATCGTAGTCCATGTTGTCCAGCATGACCACGTCCGCGCCCGCCGAGACCGCCTGGCGGACCTCTTCCACGGTCCGGCACTCCACCTCGATGCGGAATTCCCTGCCCCAGCGGGACCGGGCCCGATCCACGGCCCGGGGAATGTCCCCCGCCGCGTCGATGTGGTTGTCCTTGATGAGGACCATGTCATAGAGCCCCTGCCGGTGGTTGGCTCCCCCCCCCACCCGGACGGCGTACTTGGACAGGCCGCGATAGCCCGGAAGGGTCTTCCGGGTGTCCAGGATGACGGCGGACCCGCGTTCCCGGGCGGCTTCCACGTACTCCGAGGCCGCCGTGGCGATCCCGGACAGGAAGGACAGGAAGTTGATGGCCGTACGTTCGGCCGCAAGGACGGACCGTGTACGGCCCTCCACCCGCGCGACCTCAATCCCGGGTGTGAGGGGGTCTCCGTCGGCGGCCAGGACACGAACCGCGACCGCGGGATCGACCCTCCGGAAAACTTCCTGGAACTGCCGGGTGCCGCACAGGACGCCGGTATCCTTGCTGGTCAGGACCGCGCGGCAGGAATCTTCCTCTGAAAAGACGGCCAGGGCGGTGACGTCTCCGCGGCCGCCCAGGTCCTCCTCGAGAGCCATGCCCAGGAGGGTATCGAAAAAACTGTCTTCCATGATGCCCATCCTAGCCCCGGAACCGGCCCCAGATCAACGGAAAAACGTCCCGGTGAGCCGGAAATGCGTTTTTCCTTGACAGTCTTGTATTTTTCTTTTTATCTCGTAAACGTAGTTGACAGAACGGACAAGTCTCTTTTAGATTTTCGATGGAACGATGGTTCCGGACCGGCTGGACGATCGCTCTACGTTCTGGAACCCTTTCCCGGCACGACAGGCTTTCTTCGGGAGGAACATGATATGACTCCGGCCAACGGCGATTCGGCGCTCGATCCTGCCACGTCCCTTCTCGGCGTGGAGCCCCTCGGTTCGGCGCAGGAGAACCCCTTCCTCCTCTTCGGAGACGGCTTCGACGAGGACTACGAGGACGATTTCGAGGAGGAAGAAGACTACGACGACCTCGAAGACGAAGACTTCGATGAGGGCGAGGAAGACTTCGAGGACGAGGAAGACGATTTCGACGATGACCTGGACGATGACTTCGACGAAGAATCCGGCGGAGACGACTACGAGTACGAGGACGACCTGGACTACGACGATTTCGACGAGTAACGGATTTTTTCCATAAACGGGGGCTTCCGGCGGCCGCAGGGTCTCCGGGAGCCCCCTTCATTTTCCCGGATCCCCTGCCGGCGGGCGCCTCAATCCCGATCGGCGCCGACCGGACCGGTGACGGAGGGGACGGTCGGCGCCACCGGGATGGCCGTCGCCTGGAACCAGAGCTTCTCCAGTTCGTAGAAGCCCCGTGCCCGCTCGCTCATGACGTGCACCACGAACCATCCCCCGTCCACGAGGCACCACTCCTCGTCGTTCGCAAGCCGGGGCTTGCGCACGGGCTCCAGTTTCCGGGCGGCAAGGTGCTCTACCAGGTGGCGCACCAGGCCCCCGAGGTGGGTCGAACTCGTGGCGGTGGTCACTACGAAGTAGTCCGTCCACATGGACAGCTCCCTCATGTCCAGGACCAGGGTATCCCGTCCGTTATGGTCCGCCAGCACCTGCGCGCACGAGAAGACTTCGACGCGTTGATCAATCGACACAGAACCTCCCATCGAAATCCTTGCCCAGCACGATCGTGAAATCCGCGAAGGAATCCGGCCTGCCGCCGTCCCCGCCCACCACGTTTCGGCAGCGGATGACATTGCCGATGGTGCGGGCCGCCTCTCCGTTGGAGTAGCGGTCGTAGATGACCGTGCGGGCGAGGTCCTGGGTCTCCGCGTTGTCCACGGAGCCCACCTCGTACCCGAAACTCTGGAATATCTCGGCGGTCTTGCCCGCCAGGCCCCGTACCATGGTTCCGTTCAATATCTCGATCGTGAACACCTTGTCCGCGACGGAGAAACTCTCCGCATTCACGAGGGCGTTCAAGGTCTGCTTAACGATATCCTTGACCAGGCTGCCGTCGTAATGGGGAAAGAGGAGGTTGATGCCTTCCATGGACCGGTAGTTGCCCGTGATGCGCTGGGTCACGAGCCTGTCCACGTCCAAGCCCGCGATCCGTTCGAAAAGACGGTACAGGGCGTCGGATTCGATGTTCGTCCGCAGGCGCCGGGAGATCTCGGGGAATACGGTTTTGGACAGGGCATATTCCCGCCTCTCACCCACCCGCTTGAGCAGGGCCTGCAGGAGGCGCTGGCGCTTCTCCACCCGCTCCAGTTCCGGTGCTTCGGGATCCGACCAGGATGCGAAGGCGGAAACCTTGCTTCCGTCCAGGACCACGGACCCGGAAGGAAGGAGTACGCGGCCGGCAGGAGTCTGGGCGTCCACGGGATTGGGAAGGAACAGGGAAAGACCGTCCAGGAGGTCGACCAGCTCGACGAGATCCGAATCCCGGAGGATGATGTAGAAAGGAAGAGGAGCCCCGACGAGCTGGGAGACCTCGTCGATATATGCCTTGGGGCTCTGGGGATCGTAGAGCGCCTCGATCCGGTCCACGCGGTTCAGGGACTTCAGGATGAGTCCGGTCTCGGCGGGCACGTCCAGGAGAGCTCCCCGTTGGTTCATGGGATAATAGAAGAAAATCTCCGTCGCCGCGGGTTTTCCGCCTTTTTCCACCACGAAGGTCAGGTTCAGGATGCGGTCGTTCTTGAGGGCCTCGTCCAGGGAATCCGCCCGCAGGCGGAGCGTGAGGAACCCGACGCTGGCGGTTATGAAGAGGATGATAAGGATCAGGAATATGGAGCTCTTGTCCAGGGTAAGGTGCTTCATCCGCGCGTGTTCCGAAGGGTATTGTACAGGTCCAGGGTTTCCGGCGCAACCTCCCGGCCCCGGGCCCGCAGCCAGGACAGCGTGGCCTCCAGGGCTTCCAGGAGCAGGGCATCGGGGGCAAGCCCCCGGCAGCGGCGGCGCACCGATTCCTCGACATGACGCCGTCCCGGCTCTAGTTTGTCCGCCGCCCAGACGATCTTGGCCAGGGGGCCCATGTCCGCCCTGCCGACGGTATGGAGAGCCACGGCTTCGAGAATGTCCCGGTCCTGTACGCCGTAGTCCCGCGCGAGGAGGGTTGCCGCTGCCGGGCCGTGGAGCAGCACGGGATTCCGGAACACGCTCTCCGGTACCGGCACGGGGCAGGCTCGGGCCAGGGTTTCCTGAAGGTCTTCTGGAAGCTCCTTTGCCATGTCATGGGCCCAGCCTGCGGCTAGGCCCTTGCGGGGGTCGATCCCCGCCCGGGAGCAGGCCTCAGCCGCGAGAAGGGCGCAGCCCCGGCTATGCTCGAAACGCTTGAGGCTCAAGGCCCCGCGCGCCGCCCCCTCGGTGCGCTCCGCCAACCCGTCCAGGTCCGGGCCGACGGGTCCTGATTCCCGGCCCGGCGGTTTTAGATCAAGCACGGCGGTAATACCCCGCATCCTCGATGATGCGCCAGACCGCGTCCGGCACGAGCCGCCGATACGGAAGCCCGGAGGCGATGCGACCACGGATCATGCGGGAGGAGACCGGAATGAGCAGGTTGTCCAGGTAAACGTGCTCGTAGGGAAAATCGACCCGCTCCGGGCGAACCCGGCGGGCGCAGACGATGCGGGCTTCCCGGGACAGGGCATCCGCCTCCCGCCACGCTGCGAATCCGCCCAGGAGGTCGTCTCCCACCAGGAGTCCGGGCCGATCGTCCAGGTCGAAGGAACGCGTGAGCTCCCGCACGGTCTCGATGGAATAGGATGCCCCCCCTCTGCGGATCTCGCCGTCCCATACGATGAGGCTCGGATCGTCCCGCGCCGCAGCTGCCGTCATGGCCAGTCGGACATCCGGCCCGGGATCGTCCTCAAGATCCTTGAGAGGACGGAGGGAGGCGGGGACCAGAGCCACATGGGTATAGCCGAGGGCGATCCGCGCCTCCTCCGCCAGGATAAGGTGCCCGATATGGATCGGGTTGAAGCTTCCCCCGAACATAAGGAGGCGCACGGTCAGTCCCCGTCCTTCCAACCGTCCGTGGCGGTCCAGACGGTACCCGCCGGCGGAGCGCTCCCGCCGTCCTCCGGTCCGGGCATGCCGGGACCCGCCCCCGGGCGTCCGCTTCCTCGGGGAGCGCCGGAATCCACGGTTGCCGAGGCTTTGGCCGCCTCCTGGGATTGTTCGGCCGCCAGCACGAAGCCCAGAAATTCTTCGCGGATCCGGGGTATGCCCTCTCGGGAGAAGACCGAGATACCGAAGACCCGTTCGCCGGGAAGGGCCGCCTCGAGCTCCTCCAGCCGCTCCGCCGTCCCCGGGAGGTCCAGCTTGGTACCCAGGACCAACCGGGGCTTGGCCGTCAGATCCGAGGAATACTCCCGAAGTTCCGAAAGGAGGACGGGAAAGGCTTCCCGGAAATTGTCGTCCGAGAGGTCGACCAGGAAGGCCAGGGCGCTGGCCCGGGAAATGTGCTTCAGGAAGCGGATGCCGAGCCCGTGGCCCTCGTGGGCGCCCTCGATGATCCCGGGTATGTCCGCCAGGATGATATCCCGGTCGTCCACCGTAAGCATGCCGAGGTTGGGAATCTTGGTCGTGAAGGGATACGGGGCGATCTTGGGCCGGGCGTTGGTGAAATGGTCCAGGAGGGAACTCTTGCCCGCGTTGGGAAACCCGACAAAACCGATATCCGCCAGGAGCTGGAGTTCCACGTGCAGGCGGACGATCCGCCCGGGCTTACCGTCCAGGGCGATCCGGGGAGCCTGGTTGGTGGAGGTCTTGAAGTGGGTGTTGCCCCAGCCGCCGTTGCCTCCCCTCAGGAAGACCCAGCGGTCCGTCTCTTCCGTGAAGTCCCGGAGCACCTCGCCGGTCTCGGCATCCTTGACCAGGGTACCCGGGGGGATCGGGATCACGGCGTCGGCTCCGTCGGAACCGTGCATGTTCTTGCTTGTGCCGTCCTCGCCGTTGCGGGCCCTGTAGGATTGCTGGTACCGCAGGTGAGCCAGGGTCCGGAGGTTGCGCCGGACCTCGAAGACGACATCCCCCCCCCTGCCCCCGTCCCCTCCGAAGGGTCCGCCCCGGGGCACGTATTTCTCCCTGCGGAAGGCTATGCAGCCGTTTCCGCCCTTTCCGGAGGATACCGTAATATCCGCCTCGTCGGCGAACTTGATCAAACCCTGCCTCCGTGGCCCCCGGGCGATGGATCCGGCCGGCGCCTTCGTTCCAAAGAAAAAGCCGCCGGCGGATCGATCCCCGCGGGCGGCTCCTGTCGAATCCCGCAGGCGCTTTCGAGGCGCCGTCCGGGCCGCGTTCCCGTCCCTAGGCCTGGACGGGCTCGATTCCGGCGTACTTCCGGCCGCGGTGGTTCGAGAAGGTGACCCGGCCGTCCACTAGGGCGTACAGGGTGTCGTCCCGGCCGATCCCGACGTTGTCGCCGGGGTGGATGTGGGTGCCCCTCTGCCGCACGATGATGGAACCCGCGGTGACCACGGAGTTCCCGCTGGACTTGATGCCGAGGTGGTGGGGATTTGAATCCCGGCCGTTCACGCCTTTGTGCGCCATATCATTCCCTCCAATACCGTTCCGTTGTCAGCTTCAAGGCTCCCGGGTGTTCCCGCTCCAGTCCGGACAATCCGGTCAGCAGGAAATCCCCGATGCCCCTCAATCGATCCGCGTCCCCGGGCTGGAATTCCCGCAGGGAGAACCAAAGTCTCCCCGGCTCGGGGGCCGATCCCTCGACCCGTGCCCCGGGAACCTGCGCCAGGGCCTCGTACGCGGTCCGGAGCAGGACGGAAGCCGCGGCACAGACCAGGTCCCGGCCGCTCCCGTCGGTTCCGGCGTGGCCGGAGGAGTCGACGCGCCTTAGCACGCCGTCCGCCCCCAACCGGGCCCGGACCTCGATCATGCTACGCCCCCAGGATATCCTCGACCGTGAGCAGGGTGTAGCTCTGCCTGTGGCCGTGCTTCCTGCGGTAGTCCTTCTTGGGCTTGTACTTGAACACGATGATCTTGTCGGCCTTGGCCTGGTCCGCGATCACGGCCTTGACCGAGGCGCCGGGAACGTAGGGAGCGCCTACCTTGACGGTCTCGCCGGACAGGAGAAGTACGGACTCGAGGGAGACCTCCTGGCCTTTCTCGCCTTCCATGCGATCCACGCGGATGCTTGCGCCTTTTTCCGCTCGATACTGCTTGCCCTTCACTTCGACGACTGCGTACATCTGGATATCCTCTATGTTCGTAGGGTACGGTTCGAAAAATACATCCGACGAGCGTGACTTTATACGATGGAACGGCTCCCCATGTCAATTGAGCCGGGTCACATCGTCTCCAGGAAGGGAATGCACACCAATCCGAGGCCGTTCCTGAGCACGGTCCGGGCCGCAGAGGCCAGGGCCAGCCGGGAGGCGGCCGTATCCTTGTCCGGGGCCGTCAGGATGGGGTTGTCGTGGTAGAATCGGCTGAAGGCCGAGGCCAGGTCGTAGAGGCAGGTGGCCACGGCGGAAGGATCGAAGTCACGGGCCGCCCGGGCAACGGCCTCCGGGAATTCCAATATTCCCCGGACCAGGGCCCACTCGGCATCCCCGATCAGGAGCTCGGGCCGGAGGGTTCCCCCCCGGGCGTTCCCCTCCCCCGCCTCGTGCTTGCGGAGCAGGGAGGAGATGCGTGCGCCCATGTACTGGATATAGGGACCCGTTGCTCCGTTGAAAGAGAGGGATTCCCTGGGGTTGAAGATCATATCCTTGGACGGCGTCGCCTGGAGGAGGTAGAAATGCACGGCCCCCAGGGCGATCTTCTCGGCGGTTTCCGAGATGTCCCCCACCGCGTCCTCCCGGCCCTTGGAGGCGATCTCCTCGACCGCCAGCTCCCGCAGGGAATCCAATAGGGTGTCCGCGTCCACCACCGTTCCCTCCCGGGTCTTCATCCGGCCCTCGGGAAGGTTCACGAGGCCGTAGGAGAGGTGGTAGAGGTTCCGGGCCCACGAGTACCCCAGCCGGGCCAGGATGTGGAACAGGACCCGGAAGTGGTACTGCTGCTCGCTGGCCACTACGTAGATGAGCTGGTCGAAAGGCCAATCCTTGTGCCGCTCGATGGCCAGTCCGATGTCCTGGGTCATATATATGCTGGTTCCGTCCTTGCGGAGCAGAACCTTGGTGTCCAGTCCGATGTCCGAAAGGTCGACCCGAACGGAGCCGTCCTCGGCCTTGAAGAAGACGCCGTCCGCCAGGCCCCGCAGGACCTCCTCCTTGCCGGACACGTAGATCTGGCTCTCGTGGTAGTACTTGTCGAAGGAGATGCCCGTCCTCCGGTAGGTCTGCTTGATGCCGCCCTCGGCCCAAGCGTTCATGGTCTTCCAGAGGGTGATGGTCTCGGGGTCTCCGGCTTCCCACTTCACCAGGAGGGCCTGGGCCTTGTCCTCCGCGGCCGGGTCCTGCTTCTTCAGGTCGTTGAACCGGACGTAGTAGTCCCCCACGAAATGATCGCTCTTGACGCCCTCGGACTCGGGGGTCCGCCCCTGTCCGTAGGCCATGTAGGCCAGCATGGACTTGCAGATGTGGACGCCCCGGTCGTTGATGAGGTCGATCTTGAATACCTCCGCGCCGTTGGCCGCGAGGATCCGGGATACGCTCTCCCCCAGGGCGTCGTTCCGCAGGTGGCCGAGGTGCAGGGGCTTGTTGGTGTTGGGGCTTGAGAATTCCACCATGATCTTCCGTCCCGCGAGGGTTTCATTCCTGCCGTACCCGTCGGGATCCCGAAGGACGGCCTCGAGCACCTCAGCGGCCACGACCGGGCGGTTCAGGGCGACGTTGACGTAGGGTCCCTCGGCCCAAGCCCTCCCGATCCCCGCGGCCTCTGGATCCCCCAAGATAGTCTTGGCGGTCGCCTGGGCGATCTGGGCGGGAGACGCGCGGAGGATCTTGGCGTAGGGAAACATGGGAAAGCCGATGTCCCCGAGCTCCGGCTTGGGCGGCACCTCCGCCGCGAGGGAAAGGCCGGCGAAGGCCTCCTCGGGAATACCCTTTTCCCGGCGGACCGCATCCAGGGCTCGGGATACGAGGTCCTTCCAGCGGTTCTTCGCGTCGTTCATGGGTGCTCCTCGGGGATGGTTCGTTCGCGGGGATTCTATAGCGGGGAGGGGGACAAGGGCAATACGGCGGCCGTGGAACCGCCGGGGCTGTCATCCGGAGGAATCTCAGAACCCGCTCTCGCCCTTGATCGCCAGGCCGCCGGTCTGCTCGGACCAGATGGTGAACGTGTCTCCGGTCCGTACCCTGCGTCGGACCGCCGCCCCGAACACGCTTCGCACGATGCCCGCCTTCCGCCGGGCCTCGTCGTCCTCCAGGATATCCATGAGCTCCTCGAGGCGCCGGTCGTACAGCCCGGGGTCGAGGCCGTAGACCTCCGACTCCGCGCGCCGGTACAGCAGGGGAACCCCCTCCTCGTCCAGGAGGGCCAGTTCTTGCCCGTCCGCGGGCGCCTGGAGATCCCCGTAGACCCGGTAGGGCAGCACGAGGTTCACCCGGCGGCCGGACTCGATCTCGGAGTAGGCGAAATCGAGGACCAGGGCGTCCACGAACACCTCGGATCCCTCGATCGAAACCTCCTGGGTCCGGACCGGCTTGCCCGGGGTCCGGGAATCGTAGAAGGCCAGGGAGAGACGGGCGGTCCGGCCGTCCGCGGAAAGGACCCGGGCGTCCGCGACCCGGTACCGCCGCTCCAGGTTCCGGACCACGGCGGAAAGTTCGGATATCCGCGCGCGGTTTCCCGCGATCTCGTCGAGCCTCCTCACCGAATCCGAGACGCCCACCAGAAGGACCGACCCGACCAGCACCACCGCGACCGTGGGAAGCACGGCTACCGCGGAGGAAAGGCTTCCGTAGAGCTCCCGGAGCAGCAGGCCGAAGGCCTGGCCCGGGCCGAGACGGCGGCCCGCGGCCTCGCAGGCCAGGGACCGCTCCTTGAATGCCGATGCCACCCGCAGGGCGAAACCCAGGGACAGGACGCCTCCCAGGATTGCCCACCCGGCGGGACGGGTCAGGAGGACAGCGACCGCGTCGGCGGCCGCGAAAAGGGGCCCCTTCAGGC
>JBFZER010000108.1:0-4201 GCA_041306765.1 Spirochaetota bacterium
AACGAGCCACAACACAAGCAGCGTATAGGCGTACATTCCCGGGTCAACGAACGAATGCACGGAGGCTTCTGCGAGGACCCCGCTTCGCGTGAGGAACGTACTATACACGACGAGCAGGAACACGATCGCCGACGCCGCGGCCAGGGCGGCGGCATTGCCGACGAACAACAGCCGGGGCGCCCGGGAAAACAGGAAGCCCGCGGCCAAAGGACCCAGGGAAAAGCCGATGTTGTTGCCCCAGTACAGCAGGGCGAAGGCTTCCTTGCGTCGTTCCGGGGGGGCGCAGTCCGCGACCACGGCGTTCATGACGGGCCAGGTGCCCGAAAGGATACCCATCGCGAGGGCGATGATGAAGGGAGCCGCCGGCACGAATCCGATCACGGCGCACGCGGCGTAGGATCCGGCCGTCAGCGCCTGCAGGGTCCCCAGCACGGGCCTGCGGCCGAGGGTGTCCCCGAGCCTTCCGCCGAGCAGGAGCCCCGCCGCGGAGACCACGGAGACGGCGGACATGAAGGCCCCGGCCGCGGCCTGGTCGTAGCCCAGCTTCATGGTCAGCATCATGGCCAGGAAGGGGTTCACGAAGCTCCCCGCGGAGACCACCAGGCGGACGAAAAACAGGGCGTAAATCTCCCGCGGGAACCGACCGACAGCCCGCCTCACTAGCGCCGGATCTCTATGCCGGATTTGAGAGCGTCGAACCGGGCGGAAAGGGCCTGCTCTCCGCCGGGCTCCTCCATGGACAGGTACAGGGAATACAGGGATTCCGGGGAGGGTTCCGCCTGGGCCAGGATGGCCCCCAGGGCCCCCACGTTGTCCTTGGGGTTGATGCCCGGCTTGCCGTCGAAGGGCGCCCGCCCCTTGACTAGGGCGTCCCAGCCTTCCGCGGCCTTGGCCCCGAGCTTGGGATCCGGCTTGATGTTCTTGTAGAGGATGGTGAAATCCCGGCCCCGGACGTCCCGCTGGACCAGAAGCTTGCGGAAGCCGTAGCGGACCGTGCCCCCCTGGAAATAGTACGCCGGGCTCAGGAAGAAGGAGGACGCCGGGGTCCACTCGAAGACTTCGGGGCCGGCGGATACGGAGAAATCCGGGGTCCTGAGGGATACGGTTCGAGCCGCCTCGGACCACTGGAACCTCACTCCCTCGAAAGCCTTCGGCAGGAGCTTGCCCAGGCCCAGAAAACTTTCCCATCGGGAAAATTCGCCCTTGTACCCCGTCTGCACCCGGTCGCAAACGGCCCGGAGATCCCAGTCGTATACGGCGATCCGGGCGGTGGGCTGGTAGGCCCAGACGATCGCGGGGCCGTCGGGCAGCGGAAGGATATAGGCCATGAGGGCCCGGTCCTCGAATTCCACGGTCCACCGCGCGCGGATCCAGGGGCGGCCCGCCATGTCACGGTACTCCCCGACTTCTGCGGGGGCCCCGAAAGACAGTATGCGGTACTTTTCGCTGCCTCCCAGGCTCCGTTCGAGGGAAACCCCCTTGAGGACCAGGTCCATCAGCGCCCGGGGATCGCCGAGCATGGAGTCCAGGGAAACCGACTTCGGCAGGTCCACCTTCAGGAAGGAGAAGCTCCCCACCTTGGCCTGGAGCACGGACCCGTCTTCGGGGAGGGTGAAGCGCTCGACCTTGAGGTCGCTCATCTTCCAGTGGTTGTCGTCCTTGTCCACGAAGGCCAGTTCCGGGAACGAAGAATCCGCGACGGCGGAAAGGAAATAAGGATTGGCGGCCCCGTCCAGGTAGGCGGGGGCGGCCTTGAACAGCTCTTTCATGGCCGCGTCGTAGGCGGTAGCGTACCGCTCCGTGACGGCTTTCCGGATCTCCCGGTAGGGCGCCGGCAGGGTGACCTCGGTCTCGTACACCTTCGTCAGGGTGTTGGCCAGCAGCAGGTGGCCGTAGGTCAGGCGCTGGCGGAAGCGAAGGGTTTCGGCCGGGACCTCCAACAGGGCGGAGGCGGGGAGGGAATAGAGAATATTGTCCTTGAGGGCGGCTACGACGCCCACCACCCTGCCGTCGGGGGTGATCAGGGGGCCCCCGGAATTGCCCGGGTTGCCGTCCGCGGAGGACTTGAGGCGCTGCCAGCGGCCGGATTCCTCCTCGGGTATCGTGCCCAGGACGAGGCCGTTGCGCACCACGATCCCCTCGCCCAGGGCGTTGCCCACGCTGTAGACCTGGGAGCCCACGGAGAAGTCCTTTTCGAACTGGAAGTACCGGTCGAAAGTCCTCCCCTTGACCGTGAAGACCAGGAAGTCCCGCTCGTTGGAGCCCCGTTTCACCGTATCCACCTCGAAGACGCCGCCCCGGGAGTCCCGGATGTAGTAGGCGTCGTAGACCAGGCTGGCTTCTCCCAGGTCGATCACGTGGAAGGCCGTGACCAGGTCGGTCGGGGATACGGCGAAGGCGGTCCCGATGGAGTAGTATTCGTCCTTGCGGATGGCGTAGGGAACGGAATTCCAGTCCAGGGGCTTGTCGTAGGAGAGGGAGTCGGCGGAGGCCTTCTTGACCACCACCTCGAAGACCGCCTCGCTGACCAGGGCGCCGACCTTGGGGGAGAGCCCGGAGGAGGATCGGCCCGCGGAAGGGGCGGAGACGCAGGAAGCCAGGAGGATTGCGGCGGCGAGAACCGTCGAAGCGAGGCGAAGGGATTTCATCATAGTGCCCCGAACCATATCACATACCCCGGGGAGTCTCAACCTCGATGGCCGGGCCAACATCCCCGGGACGCACAAGCCAGGAGCCCGGGCTCTCGGGCACGCTCCGGGTCATCCGGACCAGGTCCCGGGATGCCGGTCCAAGCAGGTCGTCCGGACGCCGGGACAGGCGCAGCCGGGTCGACTCCCCCTCCGCCAGGGCGCGGCTCCAGGCGCCGTGCAGGGTCACCAGGTCCCGGGCCGCAGGGAACAGCCACTCGACACCCGCCGACCGGTACGCGGCGGCCAGGGCATCCAGCTGGAAAGCCTGGATATCCGCGTGCCGGGCCTCCGCCTCCCATACGGCGGGCCGGGCCGGGAGCCCGTAAAGCGCGCCGGCACTCCCCGTGCCACCGGCGGATTCCGGGACCCGGGCGGATAACCCCGCCAGGAACGCCGACGGCGAGGTCCTCAGGGGGCGAAGCACGGCCTGAAACCAGCCCACGGCGCGGCCCCGGGAGTAGAAAAGATCCGCCGCCCTCGCCAGGGCTTCCGCCCGGTCCAGGTCCCGGGCGGGAAAGGACGGAGAGGAAAGGACACCGTAGGGGGGCTTCCTCTCGTGGGCGAGGCCGAGCTCCGCCGCCCGGTCCGCCAGGACCGTACCGGGCAGCACGGAAAGCCGGAAAACGTCCAGATGGTTGGGCTCCAGGGACAGGGCGTAGTCCAGGCTCTCCCGGAACCCCGCCAGGTCGTCCCCGGGCAGGCCGTAGATCAGGTCCAGCCCGAAGACGACCCCCGCCGAGGAGAGCATGGCCATTTTGCGCCGGAACTCCTTCCGGTCGAAGCCTGGGCGGCCGACAGCGGCCAGGATCTCCGGCCGGGAACTCTGCAGTCCGACCTGCACCGAGCAGGGCAGGGACGCGAAGCCCCGGACCAGGGGGGAATCCAGGAACTCCGCCCGGATCTCGAAGGTGAAGTGAACCCCCGGGGCCTCCCGGCGGAGCAGGGCCAGGATCTCCCGGGCCTTGGCCGGGTCCGCGTTGAAGGTCGGGTCCAGGACGAAGACCTCCCGGACACCCGCGCGGACGAAAGCACCCAGCTCCGCCCGGGCCGTATCGTCCGGGAACCTCCGGACCCCCCGACAGCCCTTGGACTCGTAGCAGAAATGACAGGAAAAAGGACAGCCCCGGGCCAGTTCCCAGAGGGCGCCGCCGCAGGCGCCCGGATCCAGGGTCCCGTCCAGATAGGGGGAAGGCACGCGGGCGAGGTCCGCTCGGACCCGAGCGCCGGGCGCCCCGGCGCGGTCACCGGGCTCCCGGGCCGGGCCTTCGATCGCCGCCGTATCCCCTCCCCGGGCGGTCAGGACTCCCGGTATCCCCTCCGGATCTTCCCCCGAACGTAGGCGTCCGAGGACCTCGGGAGCGGACTCCTCACCCTCCCCGGCGACGACGAAGTCCAGGCCGCCCTCCCTGAGTACTCCGTCGGGATCCGCCGTGGCCTCGGGACCTCCCGCGAACAGGAGCAGGTCCGGGTCGGACCGGCGCAGTTCCCGGGATACGGCCAGGAGGAGGGAC
>JBFZER010000109.1:0-2888 GCA_041306765.1 Spirochaetota bacterium
GATGCGGATCGTCCCGGGACGGTGGGAGGCCTGGCGCGCGGTCAAATCGGCGCGGCCCAGCCGGTCGCGCACCGCACGGACGCGGCGCCACGATCAGTCGCCGAACGAAGTTCGGCGGTCGCGCGCCGCACGGACGCGGCGCCACGGTCAGTCGCCGAACGAAGTTCGGCGGTCGCAGGATGCGACGGACTCGGCGGCCCGCACCCCGTCCACGGCGGCGGACAGGATGCCGCCCGCGTAGCCCGCGCCTTCCCCGCAGGGGAAGAGGCCTGCGATCCCGCTTTCCAAGGCATCATTTCGCAGGACCCGGACCGGGGAGGAGGTCCGGGTCTCCACTCCGGAAAGGACGGCGTCGGGCCGGTCGAAGCCCCGGATGCGGCGTCCGAAGACCCCCAGGGCTTCCCGGATGCCGTCCCGGACAAAGCCCGGCAGGCAGGCGGAGAGGTCCCCGGGGCGGTACCGTCCCCGGATGCAGGGGTCCACGGCTCCGAGCCGTTCGGAGGGGCGTCCCTCCGCGAAATCCGCCAGGGTCTGGACCGGCAGGGAAGAGTCCCCGCCCCCTTCCCGGAATGCGGCGCGCTCCCAGGCCCGCTGGAACTCGACTCCCGCCAGGGGCCCGGAACCCCCGAAGTCCCCGGTGCGCACAGCCACGACCAAGGCGCTGTTGGCGTTCCGGGAATCCCGGGCAAAGTCGCTCATCCCGTTGCAGACCGCCCCGCCCGGCTCGGAGGCGGAGTTCACCACCCAGCCCCCGGGGCACATGCAGAAGGAGTAGACCCCCCGGCCGTCCCGGGCCTGGTGGGTCAGCTTGTAGTCCGCCCGGGGCAGGGCGGGATGTTCCCAGGAGGCGCCGAACTGGGCGCGCTGGATCGCTTCCTGGGGATGCTCGATCCGGAGGCCCATCGCGAAGGGCTTGGGCTCCAGGGCCGCCCCGACCCGCTCGAGCTCCCGGAAGACGTCCCGGGCGCTGTGGCCCACCGCCAGGACCACCCGGTCCGCGTCGATCCTCTCGGCGCCGTTGACGGTGACCGAGCGGATCCGGCCGCCGTCGACCCCCAGGGAGCTCACCCGGGCGCCGAACCGCACCTCCCCACCCAGGCGGAGGATCTTCTCCCTCATGGCGCGCACCACCGTCACGAGGAAATCCGTGCCGATGTGGGGCTTGGCCAGCCAGGCTATCTCCGGCGGGGCGCCGGCCTCCACGAACTCTTCCAGCACCTTCCGCTGGGCGGCCGGCCGGTCGTGGACCCCGGTGGCCAGCTTCCCGTCCGAAAAGGTTCCCGCCCCGCCCTCGCCGAACTGCATGTTGCACTCCGGATCCAGCACCCCGGTCTCCCAGAAATGCTGGACCGCCCGGGCCCGGGACTCCACGTCCCCGCCTCTCTCCAGGACCAGGGGGCGGTACCCGTTTTCCGCCAGGAGCAGGGCGCAGAAGAGTCCCGCGGGTCCGGTGCCGACAACCACGGGCCGGGGCCGGCCCGCTTCCCCGGACGGATCCGCGGCAAGGGGAAACCGGTAGGGCTCTTCCGGAGGGGCCGGAACCCAGCCCCGGCCGGAGCCCTCCCGGAGGGCCTTCCGGAGGCGGACGGTCACCCCGTAGACCGTCCGGATATCCGCCTTGTCCCGGGCGTCGAAGGACTTGCGGTCCAGCCGGAAGGACTCCAGGTTCTCCGGGGAGGTGCGGAGCAGGCTCACGATCCTGCCCTCGATGTCCGGCCGTCCGTGGTCCAGGGGGAGTCTGAGTTCGGGAATGCGGTAATTCGGCATAGGATCTCAAGGCCCCACGGGCAGGGTGCGGTCGACCCGGACAGCCCCGGACTGGTCGAAATCCATCCGGAATGCGGGGAGGAAGGGCACCGGGACGGATACCCTCGCCTGCCCCTCCAGCCGGAACCGCACGACCTGGAGCTTGGCCACCAGGTCGAAGAGGTCCCGGCCGGTGTCCGCGAAGTTGAGGAGGATGGGAAGCCGAACCTCCGCCGTGCCCCGGGCGGGGACGGCGACGGGACGGTCGACGGTGCCGGAGGCCCACCTGCGGCCCTCCCCGTGGAAGCGGTAGGAGGCGGAGGAAAAGTCCACGGGGAAGGGGTTGGGGTTCTCCACGTCCAGGACCAGCTCCATAAGGACGTTGACGAGCTCGTGCCGGACCAGGACGATGGACCGGATCGTAAGGAGGGGTTCCCGGACGAGGGGGAAGGCTCCTTCCGCGGTCGCGGAGCCGAGGGTCCCGGGCGGTCCGGCGGGGCCGGGGGCGGAGAGGACGGCGGAAATCCGCCAGGGGACCGAGTCCGCTCGGCCGGCGCCCGCCGCGGCCGCACTCGGCAGGGTTCTGAGGTCCGCGGTCCCCTCGAAGGTCCGGGTGCGCACATCCCCGGGGTCCAGGGAGAAGGAGCCGGGTCCGGCCGCCAGCTCGACGGGCACTCCCCCGGCCTGAAGCGCGCAGGCCAGGGAAAGGCCCGAAAGGGGCCGCGGCCCGGGATTGACCGCCCGGACCTCGAAGGTGAACCTCACCCGGTGCTGGTCCAGGGCTTCCGTCCGCACCGTGCCGATCCGCACCTCGACCCGTGGTCCGGGAACCGGCGGCCGGGTGGCGCAGGAGGCCAGGGCCGCGGCGAGTCCGAAAAGGGCGGCGGCCTGAAGTCCGACGGGCCGACCAGGGCGGCGGGACCGGGATTCCACCCTAGGCCTCCAGCTTCCCGTACTGCAGGCGGTAGAGATTGGCATACACACCCTCCCGGGCCATGAGGGTGTCGTGGTCGCCCTCCTCCACGAGCTTTCCACCCGACAGGACCAGGATCCGGTGGGCGTGCCGGATGGTGGAGAGCCGGTGGGCGATCACCACGCTGGTCCGACCCTTGAGGAGTTCCGCCAGACCCTTCTGCACCAGC
>JBFZER010000110.1:0-10092 GCA_041306765.1 Spirochaetota bacterium
TCGGAGAATCGGGGAGCGGACCGGTCTCGAGCTCATATCCTGAAGGCAACGAAGGCCGCTTTCGCGGCCTTCGTCGATTTGCTTGAAATCCGGTCCCTCCGAACAAGACTACGTCATCAATCGGGTTCGTGATATAAGAAGCATGCCACTTGGTGGTCGGGACCGGAGTCCTTCAGCCGGGGGAGGTTGTCCCGGCACTTGTCCATCCGCTTGGAACACCGGTCGTAGAAGTAGCAGCCCGTCCGGGCCTTGTCCGGGGACGGGACGTCGCCGGTCAGGATGATGCGCTGGCGTTTCTTCTCGATCTTGGGATCCGGGATCGGGGCCGCGGACAGCAGGGCCTGGGTGTAGGGGTGCATCGGCGCCTTGTACAGCTCCCCGGACTTGGCGGTCTCTACGAGAACTCCCAGGTACATCACCGCCACCCGGTCGGAGATGTACTGGATCACCGACAGGTCGTGGGCGATGAACAGGTAGGTCAGCCCGAACTCCTCCTGCAGGTCCTTGAAGAGGTTCAGGATCTGGGCCTGGATGGATACGTCCAGGGCGGAGACGGGCTCGTCGCAGAGCACCAGCTCGGGCTTGAGGGCCAGGGCGCGGGCGATGCCGATGCGCTGGCGCTGGCCGCCGGAGAACTCGTGGGGGTAGCGGTTCTTGAAGAACCGCGAGAGGCCCACCCGTTCCATGAGCTGTTCCGCCCGGGCGTCCATCTCCTTGTCCGAGATGTCCAGGAGGCCCCTCTGCTTGAAGATGTGCAGGGGCTCGGCGATGATCGCGCCGGTGGTCATGCGGGGGTTCAGGGAGGCGTAGGGGTCCTGGAAGACCACCTGCATGTTCTTGCGGGCCGCCAGGAGCTCCTGTTTTGAAGCCTTCGTGAGTTCCTGGCCCTTCAGCACGACTTCCCCGGCTGTGGGTTTGTACAGCTGGGCGATGGCCCGCAGGGTGGTGGACTTGCCGCAGCCGGACTCACCGACCAGGCCGAGGGTCTCCCCCTTCCGGATCGTGAAGTCGACTCCGTCCACGGCGTAGATGAAGCCCTTCTTCCGGTTCCAGAGGAAGCCCTGGTGGGTGGGGAAGTGCATCTTGAGGCCCCGGACCTCCAGCAGGTTGTTGTCGTTCATGCTATTTCCCCTCCGAATAGAGCCAGCAGGCCACGTTGCGTCCCTTCGACAGCTCCGCGGTCGCGGGATACTTGATCTTGCAGATGTCCAGGGCCTTGTCGCAGCGGGGATAGAAGGGACAGCAGTCCGGCAGGTTGATCACGTTGGGGGGCTGGCCCTTGATGGAGAAGAGCCTCTGCTGGGTGGCCTTGTCCAGGCGCGGCACGCTCTTGATCAGCCCCTGGGTGTAGGGGTGTTTCGGGTCCCCGAAAATCTCTTCCGCGGTTCCCCGCTCCACGATGCGCCCCGCGTACATCACGTTGATGTTGTCGCACATCCCCGCCACGACCCCCAGGGAGTGGGTGATCAGGATGACCGCCGTGCCCAGCCGGGCCGTAAGGTCCTTGATCAGCTCCAGGATCTGGGCCTGGATGGTAACGTCCAGGGCCGTGGTGGGCTCGTCGGCGATCAGGACCTCTGGGTTGCAGGATAGGGCCATGGCGATCATGACCCGCTGGCGCATGCCGCCGGAGAACTGGTGGGGGTAGCTGTCGATCCGCTTTTCCGGGGACGGGATGCCCGCGAGCTTGAGCATCTCGATGGACTTGTCCTTGGCGTCCTTCTTGTTCATCCCCTGGTGAAGCACGATGGTCTCGATCATCTGGGTGGAGATGCGGAGGAAGGGATTCAAGGACGTCATGGGGTCCTGGAAGATCATGGAGATCTTGTTGCCCCGGATCTTGCGGATCTCCTCGTCGGGCATCTTGAGGAGGTCCTTGCCCAGGAAGAGGACTTCCCCGCCGGCGATGCGCCCCGGCGGCACGGGGATAAGCTTCATCACCGCCAGGTTGGTCACGCTCTTTCCCGAGCCGGACTCCCCCACGATTCCCAGGGTCTCGCCCTTGCGCAGGTCGAAGGACACCCCGTCCACGGCCTTGAGGAGTCCCTCGTCGAGCTTGAAATATGTCTTCAGGTCCTTGACCTGCAGGATGACGTCTTCGGTCATTCGATACTCTCCTTCAAGGATTAGCCCCGGTTCTTGCTCTGCGGATCCAACGCGTCCCGCAGGCCGTCGCCCAGGAAATTCATGCAGAACAGGAACACCGTCATGGAGATGGCCGGCACGAAGAGCTGCCAGGCCCGGAGCTCCATTCCCCGCACCCCTTCGCTGACCAGTGTCCCCCAGGACGCCTGGGGCGCCGAGACGCCCAGGCCCAGGAAGGACAGGAAACTCTCCTGCATGATGAAGCTCGGCATGAGGAGGGTGGAGAAGACGATGATCACCCCCAGGGTGTTGGGCAACAGGTGCCGGAAAATGATGCGGGGGGTGCTGGCGCCCATGGACCGGGCGGCCTCCACGAACTCGCTGTTCTTGAGGCTGATGATCTGGCCCCGCACCACCCGGGCGATGGTTAGCCAGGAGATCAGGGCGATCGCGATGAAGAGTATTATGATGCTGCCCCGTCCCTTGTTGCCGGCAATCGACATGATGATGATCACAATCAGCATGTAGGGCAGGGAGTACATGATGTCCACGAAGCGCATCAGGAAGTTGTCCGTCGCGCCTCCCACGTACCCGGAGATCGACCCGATCAGGATGCCGATCAGCACCGCCGTCAGGGTCCCCACGATGCCGATCATGATGGATATACGGCCTCCGTAGATGGCCCGGGCCAGCATGTCCCGCCCCAGGTCGTCGGTGCCCAGGATGTAGACCTTTGAATGCTGGGGATCCGAATGGATCGCGTTCCGGAGCGCCTCTACCTCGGATTTTGATCGTTCCAGCTCTTCAACGACCGAATCGGCGTACGTCGGGCTGTAATTGGTTTCGTCCTCTTCAGGCTCTTCTTCCGCGGCCAAGGGTTCTTCGCCTCCATCGACATCATCGTCGAACACGATATCCGCCGCAGGGGCGAAGTCGAAGCCCGTGGCCATGTTGTAGGAGCTTCCCTCCTCCTTTTCCCGGGAGGCCAGGTTTTCCTCCAACTGAAGGATACGGGCTTCCAGGAGCTCAATCACGAGCTCGCCGGAGGGCCGGAAGGATGGGCGGAGGTTCTGATGGTCGATGATCTGTTCAGTGTAGCTGTGCAGGATTCCCGCCGACTGGAGCAGGGGGGCCGAAAGGGCGATAAGGATGTAAAATCCAACGACCCAGAGGGACAGGACCGCCATCCGGTTCCTCCGGAGCCGTCTCCACGCGTCCGCCCAGAGGGACACGGGTTTCACGTACTGGTTGAATTCGTTGACCGCGTCGTCGTTCTTGTCGGTTATGGACATAAGTGCTCCTACTTGTACGAGATGCGCGGATCGAGCAAGCCGTAGATCAGGTCGACCACGAGGTTCGCCATGATCAAGAGCAGCGCGTAGACGATCACCTCGCCCATGATCAGGGTGTAGTCCCGGTTGATGGCGGCCTGGACGAAGGGGCGTCCCAGCCCGGGAACCACGAAGACCGACTCGACGACCACGGAGCCCGTCACGATGCCCGAGAGGGCGGGCCCCAGGAATGTGACCACCGGCAGGAGAGCTCCTTTGATGACGTGCTTGACGATGACCACCGATTCCTTTAGCCCCTTGGCCCGGGCGGTGCGGATGTAGTCGGACCGGAGGACTTCCAGGACGGAAGCCCGGGAGAGCCGGGCGATGTAGGCGAAATAGGGGAACGAAAGGGTCACGGCGGGCAGGATAAGGGCCTTGAGGCCGTGGTCGCTGATCCACTGGCCGGGGGGCAGCCATTTCAGCCAGATCGCGAAGATCAGCTGCAGTATCGGCCCCACCACGAACAGGGGAATAGATATTCCCACCACCGCCACGGACATGGCCGCGTAATCGGGCCACTTGTTCTGCTTCAGGGCCGAGAGAATTCCCACGTTGACTCCCAGGATCACCGCCAGGGAGAGGGCCGTTAGACCCAGAGCCGCGGAGACCGGCAAGGTGGTGTCGATCATCTCGTTCACAGACCGGTCCCGGTATCGCAGTGATGGGCCGAAGTCCCATCGGATCACATCTCCCATGTACCGGGTGTACTGCTTCAGAAGCGGTTCATCCATATGGTACCGAGCCAGGATGTTCTGCAGGATGGCCTCCGGCAGGTCCCGTTCCCGGTTGAACGGGCCTCCGGGGGCTACCCGGATCAGGAAAAAGCTGAGGGTCACGATGATGAACAAGGTCGGGACCAGGCTCAGCAGGCGCCGAATGAAGAATCTGGCCATTCGGTTGCGCTCCTTGTGGTATACGCCGTAAGGGTTCGGGTACCCGTGCCGGCGTCGGGATCGGGGGATTAAAAAAGCGGAGTACACTTTCGTGTACTCCGCTTGTTCCGTCGGATTATAACCCTATCTTTACGATACGGCTAGTATCCTTCGCATCCGGACCCTTACTTCCGGGAGATGTACTTCCAGGGATGGCTTCCCAGCGGGTTCAGGTACCAACCGGCCCACTTGGTCGTGTCGATCAGGTTGTTGGTGACATAGAAGTAGATCGGGATGATCGCGTGGTCCTTCATGATCAGGATGTCCTCGGCCTGCATGAGGGTCTTGAGGCGGGTGGCTCCGGACTGGGTGCGGGCCTTGAAGATCAGGTCCGTGTATTCCTTGCTGTTGTACAGGCCGTCGTTCTGGGTCCCGTCGATCACCCACATGTCCGAGAAGGTGGAGGGGTCCAGGTAGTCGCCGATCCAGCCCGCCCGGGCGATGTCGAAGTCGTGGCTCTGGCTCCGGGTGTCCAGGTAGGTGCTCCACTCCTGGTTGATCAGGGTGACGTTGATGCCCAGGTTGCGCTTCCACTCCTCCTGGATGAAGGCGGCGATGCGCTGGTGGCCGGAAGAGGTGTTGTACAGGATCTGGAAGGTCGGGAAGCCTTTGCCGTCCGGGTATCCGGCCTCGGCCAGGAGCTTCTTGGCCTGCTCGATGTTGTAGCCCAAGCCGGCGGGGGGCTTGAAGCCGGCGCTGGGGGGGACGAAGGTGAAGGCGGGGATCTGTCCGCCCTTGGTTACCTTGTTCACCAGGGCCTGGCGATCGAAGCCCATGGACAGGGCCTTGCGGACTTTCGGGTCGTCCAGAGGCTTCCGGGTCACGTTGATGATGTAATAGTAGGTGCCGTAGTACGGGGCGTTCTGGTAGTCCTTGCGGAGCTTGATCTCGTCCATGAGTTCAAGGGGCACCGCGTCGATCCAGTCGGCCTGTCCGGCCTTGTACATCTGATAGCCGGTGGACAGGTCGTCGATGGGCAGGAGGGTGATCTTCTTGAGCTTCACGGTCTTGGCGTCCCAGTACTTGGGGTTCGGCTCGAACACCAGGCGCTCCTGGGGCTTCCATTCCTTGAGGAGGAAGGCACCGTTGCCGACGATGTTGCCCGGCTTGACCCATTCCAGCCCGTACTTCTTCACCACATGCATCGGGACCGCGGCGAAGGCGTAGTGGGCTACCATGTCGGGGAAGTGGGGGGTAGGTCCGACCAGCTTCACTTCGAACGTATAATCGTCCACGGCGCGGATCTTGAGGGCCTCGGGGCCGGCCTTGCCGGTGTTGTAGGCCTCGGCTCCCTCGACGACATAGAGGAGGTCGGCATACTGGGCCGCTTCCTTCGGGTCGAGCTTGCGAATCCAGGACTCCACGAAGTCCTTGGCCGTGATCGGGGTCCCGTCGGACCAGACGGCCTTGCGGATCGTGAAGGTCACGGTCTTGTAGTCCTTGGAGAAGGTCCACTTTTCGGCGGCGCCGGGCACGGCGCGGCTGGTCTTGGGATCGTGGGTCGTGAGACCTTCGAACAGGGCCATGAAGATGCGGTGCTCGGGAACACCTTCGATATGGTGCGGGTCGAGCGTCTGGGGCTCGGCGCCGTTGACCATGATGATCTCCTGGCCCTTGCTCTGGGCGCTGACCATCCCGGCTACCGCGATTAACGCGAGCATAACCAACAGAACACGTTTCATTCATGCCTCCTTATGGCAATGAAAAGAGTGTTCATATTGTACGCTCACCAGCTTGAATTGACAACTTTTTTTTCGCGCCTGCGGGTCCGGAAGCGGAAATCGGGCCTGGTTTACAGTAACTCCTTCCTTCCCGACGATTTCAGCTGTTCCACGACGTCCTTGACCAGCTGGGAAGAACCCTTTTTCAGCACCAGGGCGGCGCCGTTCCGGATGACCACCGCAATATCCGAAACTCCGCAGAGGGCCACGGGGATGTCCGAGTATACGTAGCAGCCCTCGGATTCGACCGCGAAGGACTGTCCCGAGCCCTCCGGGAAGAGCCGGGCCATCTCGTCCCAGGATCCCACGTCCTCCCAGGAGAAGGAGGCGGTCACCAGGGCTACGGATGTACTTTTCTCGCTGACCGCGTAGTCCAGGGAGATGGAGGGTGCCCGGGCGTAGGCCTCCGCCAGGCCCTCCCAGGCCTCCACGATCCGGACTCCTCCGTGCTCGGACTCCCGGGGCCGGTCGATGAGGGAGACGAAGGCCGCCGCCACCTCCGGGGCGTAGGCGGCCAGCTCCCTGCGCAGGATGTCGGATCGGAAGGCGTACATTCCGCTGTTCCAGAAGAAGTTGCCCGCCGCCAGGAAGCGCTCCGCGGTCTCCTTGTCCGGCTTTTCCCGGAAGCCCGCCGCCCGGAAGCCCTGCCCCAGGGGCTCGGCAGCCTCCACGTAGCCGTATCCGGTGGCCGGGTACCGGGGCGGGATGCCGAAGCAGGCCAGGTATCCCGCGGCTGCCAGGGCTTCCGCCTTGGCCGCGTCCGCCTCGAAAGCCCGGAGCGGCTCGATCAGGTGGTCGCTGGGCATGAGCAGGAAGGTGTCATCCGGGCGCCCTCCCCAGGCCTCGGCGGCGGCCAGGGCCCAGGCCGCGGCGGGAGCCGTATTGCGGCCCCCGGGCTCCGGCAAAATGCGAACGGACCCGCGCCCGGGAACGCCGGCAGGCAGGGCCCGGCATTCCGCCAGGACGGCATCCGCATGGGCCGCGCCGGTCACGACCATCACCCCGCGGTCGGGTTTCAGGGCCAGGGCCCGGTCCAGGGAGCGCCGGAGGAAGGTGGTTCCATCTCCGGGTTCCAGGAATTGCTTGGGACGGGCGGAGGTGGAGGCCGGCCAGAGCCGGGTCCCGGCGCCGCCGGCCAGGATGACGACGTAGGCGTACATGGCATGATTATACGATTCCGTAGACCCGGGGCCAAGTCCGGCCGGTACGGATGGACGCGGGGTTTCATCGACCCCGGTCAGCCAGACCGTCCCGCTCCGGACCCCGCGGAGGGCGGATATATGGAAGAATATTCCTTTCTATAAAAAAAGTGCGCTATTTGGGAGATAAATTCTTCCCCAATTCCATACCAGCTGGTATACTGGGCCATCTACTGGTAAGGAGCATCCATGGTCATCCTCACACTCAACTGCGGAAGTTCTTCCGTCAAGTATCAGCTTTACGACTGGTCGGCCCAGTCCATCCTCGCCGCCGGCATCGTCGAGAGGGTCACCCAGAGCGGATCGGTCATCAGCCACAAGGTCCCGGGCCGCGCCGAGTTCACCCAGAACCACGAATGCCCCAACCATACGGTCGCCATCGAGCTCATCCTGAACACCATCACCGGGGCCGAGACCGGGGTCATCAAGGGCATGTCCGACATCAAGGCGGTGGGACACCGCATGGTGCACGGGGGATCCAAGTTCGCCCGGTCCTGCCTGATCGACGACGAGTTCCTGGCCACCTTCAAGTCCCTGAACGACCTGGCGCCCCTCCACAATCCCGCCAACCTCCTGGGAGTCGAGGCCGCCCGCGCCGTCCTGCCCAAGGTGCCCCAGTGCGCCATCATGGACACCGCCTGGCACCAGACCATGCCAGAATCCAGCTACCTCTACGCCCTTCCCTACGAGTGGTACGAGAAGAACATGGTCCGCCGCTACGGCTTCCACGGGACCAGCTTCCTGTACAACGCCAAGCGGGCCGCGGTCCTGCTGGGCAAGGATCCCTTCAAGACCAACCTCATCATAGCCCACATCGGCAACGGCGCCTCCATCAACGCCGTCAAGGACGGGTGTTCTTTCGACACCTCCATGGGCCTCACCCCCCTTGAGGGCCTGGTGATGGGCACCCGATCCGGGGACCTTGACCCGGGGATCATTTTCCACATGATCCGCCAGACCGGTATGTCCGCCGCGGACATCGAAAAGAAGCTCAACAAGGAGAGCGGCGTCCTGGGCGTCACCGGGAAGTGGGCGGACCGGCGGGACGTGGAGATGAACGCGGAGAAGGGGGATCCCCGCGCCCTGGCGGCCCTGCACCTGGAGTCCTACCGTATAAAGAAATACATCGGCGCCTACTACGCAGCCCTGGGGCATGTGGACGCCCTGGTCTTCACCGCGGGAGTGGGGGAGATGGGACCTGTCATCCGCGCCCTGGCCACCGAGGGCCTCGATGGAATGGGCATCAAGATCGACCCGGAGAAGAACAAACTGGCCAAGTGCCGGAACGCGGAGCTGGAAATCACGGGCGCGGGCTCCAGGGTTCGGGTTTTCGTGATCCCAACGGACGAGGAGCTCGTGATGACCGAGGACGCCTACGCCCTGATTTCCGGGAAGTACGACGTCCATACGAAGTACACCTATTCCTTCCAGCGCAGGGATTATGTAAACAAGGCCCGGGAGGAAGGCCTCGTCCGGGACATTGAGAAGAAGCCGTATCTGAAGGATCTGATCGCAAAGGTTCCATGAGGAATTTTCGTCGGTGATCGACGCGTTCCGGATTGATAGAACAGGATTATCATGATTCGACGGATTGACATGATTTCGCTTGGGGATTGCCTTTCTCAACAATCATGTTAACCATATAGATCATGTTAATCCTGTTTTGATTCCACAGAAAACGTCTATCCTCCGATTATTGAAGTATGCCCTTCCGTTCCGCCGGCCTTGTCCGGGCCGCGGCCCTTCTTGCCGGCCTCCTCTCGGCCCGCATGAGCGTCTGCCAGGATGTCGTGCTACGGGCGGAGTTCTGGGCGGAATCCGAGCCCGTCGAGGTCCTTCCCGGGGCGATCTCGGATGCCGCGCCCCGGGCCGTATTCCCGGAGGAGGCGGCCCGAGCCCTGCTGGATGAGGCGCGCCGGGTGTTCGCGGGGATGATCTGGGGCTTCGAGTTCCGGTATGTGCCCTACGACAAGGCCCGGGGGGTGGCGGAGGAGTTGGAGATCGCAGGCCTGGGCGAGATACCCTGGGGCGATCCCCGCCTCGGATCTTCCCAGATGCGGCTGACGGGTACCCAGGTGCGGGCGTACCTGGAATACCGCGCGGACCCCTTGGCCGCGGCCCGGAAATCGTCCTGGGGGGATTCGACCTATCAATCCGCCCAGGGCCGGGGCGCGGCGCCCCTGGCGGGCGGCAGGGATTCCCGCAGGATAGCCGTGGACCAGGCGGCCAAGGAAGCCCTCCGGGAACTGCTGCGGCCCGTGGTCAAGAACAAGCCCCGGGAGATCCGGGGTGTCTTCGCCTATGACAACCCGCCCAGGCTGGTGATCGTCGGGGGGACCTACACGGCCGTGCTGAGGATTCGCGTTAAGGTGACCGAGGTGCGGGGGTATCCGGCCTACTGACCCCGGCCCGCGGGACCCTGCAGCCGGTGCTTCTCAACGGCTTCGTGCATCTCCTCCAGTTTCTTCATCACCCCATCCACGACGGCCTGCTTCTTGTCGTCGTTGAAATGGGCGGCGTGCTTGATCCTCTCCCGGAATTCCCGGCAGTCCAGGACGGGGCTGGCGTCGTAGAGGACCTTGTCCGGGCAGACCAGGTCCACGTGCATCTGCGGATCGTCGGGATTGATGCGCAGGATACTGCCGTTTATGGAGACCAGGACCATCCGGTCGAAGGATTTGAGGTAGGAATCAATCTCCCGAACGCCCTTCTTGGTGCCCGGGTCCCAGGGCCGGAACCGGGTGCCCGCCGGGAAGACCAGCAGGATGCGGCCGGAATTCTTGAGGACGTCCAGTTCCTTCATGGCCGCGTGGTTGATGCT
>JBFZER010000111.1:0-6017 GCA_041306765.1 Spirochaetota bacterium
TGACCCGGCAGGGGGCGGCGTAGCGGACGTTCGGGCCCGCCTTGACCCGGAGTTCCCGGCCCGGGCGCTCCCCCCGGATCCAACGGGCGCAGGCGGCCCCCGCGCGCCGGGCTTCCTCGGCTACGTAGTCCACCAGGTCGTGGACGTGGAGGACGTTTCCCGCCGCGAAGACCCCGGGGACGTTGGTCATCATCATGGAGTCCGTCCAGGGGCCGTTGGTCATGGGATTGAGCTCCACCCCCATCTTCTTGGACAGCTCGTTCTCCGGCACCAGGCCCACGGACAGAAGGACCGTGTCGCAGGGGATGCGGAAGGCCTTCTCGAAGCGCACCGCCCCGTCCTCGATGGGGGCGATCTCCACGGACTCGACCCGGTCGCCCCCGAAGATCCCCGAGGTCAGGTGGGAGAGGTACAGGGGGATGCCGAAGTCGTGGAGGCACTGGACTATGTTCCGGGTCAGGCCCGAGGGGTACGGCAGGATCTCCACGACCCCGTGGACCTTGGCCCCCGCCCAAGTCATCCGCCGGGCCATGATGAGGCCGATGTCCCCGGACCCGATGATCACTACGTCCTTTCCGGGGAGGTAGCCTTCCATGTTCACCAGGCGCTGGGCCAGCCCCGCGGTGTAGACTCCCGCCGGACGGGCGCCGGGTATGCGGATGTTGCCCCGGTTCCGCTCCCGGCAGCCCATGGCCAGGACCACGGCCCGGACGGATACCCGCAGGATCCCGTGTTCCGAGGAATAGCCGAAGAGGACCTTCCGGTCCCCCTGTTCCTCCACGTCCATGACCGTGACGCCGAGGTAGGCGTCCGCCCCGGATGCCCGGAAGCGCTCCTCCATCCGCTCCGCGAACTCCGGACCCGAGAGCTCCTCGTCGAACTCGATGAGCCCGAAGCCGTTGTGCACGCACTGGAGGAGGATGCCCCCCAGGTGCTCCTCCCGCTCCAGGATCACGCAGGAGAGTCCCGCCGCCCGGATCTCCAGGGCCGCGGCCATGCCCGCCGCCCCCCCGCCGATGACGGCGGCGTCGTAGCTGAGCTCCCTCATAGGCGTCCCGAGAGCAGTTCGCTCCCGCCCCCCCGCTTGGTGATCTGGTCCCAGCCCATGCCGGTTTCCCGCATCAGGATCTTGAGGATCTTGTAGGTGCAGAACCCGCCCTGGCAGCGGCCCATCTGGGCCCGGGTGAAGTACTTGATCCCGTCCAGGGTGCTGTGGCCGGCCCGGATGGCCGCCACGATCTCCGCCTCGCTGACCTTCTCGCAGCGGCAGACGATGTTGCCGTAGGCGGAGTCCTCCGCCACCAGGGCGTCGGCCTGGTAGTGGTCGATGTCGAACATCCGGGGCCGGTCCGGCAGGACCGGGTCGTAGCCCGGCTTTTCCACCAGCCGCAGTCCCGCCTCCTTCAGGAGGTCCTTCACGTACTCTCCGATGGCGGGGCTGGCGGTGAGGCCCGGGGACTGGATGCCCGCCACGTGGATGAAGGCGGGCACCTTCTTCGAGGGCTCTATGTAGAAGTCCTCCTCCAGGACGGGCCGCTGGCCCGCGAAGGAGGTGATCACGTCGTTTTCCGAGATCGCCGGGATCATGGCCCGGGCATTGCCCAGGATCATCTCCAGGCGCTCCCGGGTAGTGGCCGTATCGGTCTTGTCGTCGGTCATCTCGGCGGTGGGACCGATCAGGACCGTCCCCTCCACCGTGGGCACCACGAGCATGCCCTTGGACACCGAGGTGGGCACCGGGAAGACCACCCGGTCCGGCCGGGCCCGGGTCATCCGGTCCAGGAGGTAGTACTCCCCCTTTCGGGCCCGGATGACGTAGTCCTCCGCGCCGAAGACCCGGGAGACCTCGTCCGCGAAAAGCCCCGCGGCGTTGACGACATAGCGCGCCGAAAGGGCGGTCCCGTCCCCGGCCCGGATCCGCCAGAGATCCCCCTCACGCTCCGCCGTTTCGGCCTTGAAGGAGACCCGAACCTCCACCCCGTTCCGCTGGGCGGACTCCACCAGGGAAAAGACGAAGCGGTACGGCTCCACGATCCCCCCGGCAGGGGCGTACAGGCCTCCCACGGTATCGGGGTTCAGCTTGGGCTCCAGCTCCAGCATCCGCTCCCGGGAGCACATCTCGATCCCGATGACCCCGTTCTCCACCCCCTGCCGGTAGAGCTGGTCCACCACCCGCATCTCGTCCTCGTGCAGGGCCGCCACCACGATGCCGCAGCGCCGGAACGGAAACCCCAGCTCCCGGTGGAGCCGGTCGAACATCAGGGCGCCCTGGACCTCCAGCCGCGCCTTGAGGTACTTCGGGCTGTGGTGGAAGCCCCCGTGGACGATGCCGGAATTGGCCTTGGAAGTGCCGAAGGAGACATCCGCCTCCTTGTCCAGGAGGACCACATCCAGCTCGTACCGGGAAAGCCTGCGGGCTATGTTCGCCCCGCAGACACCCGCCCCGATGATCGCGACGTCGTAGACGCCGCCTTTCTTGTTGGAACCCACTCGTCTAGCCTCTCGTCCAGGATATCGATCCGGCGCCCGTCCGGGCCGCCCGCCTCAAGCCCACCGGACCAGGCCCGGCAGGAAGGGATGCACCAGGGCCGGGTGCTTGGGCAGGATCCGGACCGAGTACCCGTGCTGGCCGGTGACGGCGCAGGTCACCGCCACGCGGTAGCTCCACCCCTGCCCCGCCTGTTTGTCCGGGGCCATCTCGGCCCGCATGGGATCGATGATCTGCCCCTGGCTGGACATCCCGCCGTGGTAGAGCTCCACGGCCACGTCCTCGGGCGCCAGCCCCGCCAGCTCCACCCGGGCGCTCACGTGGACCGTCTCGCCCCGCTCCATGATCGGCTGGGCGTCCGTGTGGAGGTCCAGCACCGCGAGCCGGGGCCACTCCCTCTTCGCCTTCTCCAGGTAGGCGGCGACCTCCCTGGCCGGGGAGAAATCCTTGTCCGCCATGGCGCGGTAGTTCCCCAGGGCGGGGTAATAGTATTTCTCGGCGTATTCCATGAGCATCCGGTGGCAGGAGAACTTCTTGCCCACCTCGCGCATGGAGGCCTTCATGGAGCGGATCCATTCCCGGGGCAGGTTGTCCCGGCCTCGGGTGTAGAACATCGGTATGATCTCCCGCTCCAGGAGGTCGAAGAGGGCCTTGCTCTCAACCTCGTTCTGGAGCTCCTCGTCCTGGTACTCCTCCCCGCGTCCGATGGCCCAGCCTATCCCGGGCTCGTAGCCCTCGTCCCACCATCCGTCCAGTACGGAGCAGTTGAGCACCCCGTTCATGCCGGCCTTCATGCCGCTGGTGCCCGAAGCCTCCAGGGGGCGCTTCGGCGTGTTGAGCCAGAGGTCCGATCCGGAGGTCAAATACCGGGCCATGGTCATGTCGTAGTCCTCCAGGAAGATCATGCGGCTCTGCACGTCCTCCCTGCGGGAGAAGTGGACCAGCTCCTTGATGAGCTCCTTGCCGGGCAGGTCGTGGGGATGGGCCTTGCCCGCGAAAATCATCTGGATGGGCCGGTCCTTGTCCTGGAGGAGCCGGATAAGCCGCTCCGGGTCCCGCAGGAGGAGGTTGCCCCGTTTGTAGGTGGCGAACCTGCGGGCGAAGCTGATGGTCAGGACCGAGGGGGACAGGGCGTCCTCGGCGTGGAACAGCAGGCTCTCGGATACCCCGCTGCGCTGCATCTGCCGGCGGATGCGGTCCCGGGCGAAGACCACCAGGCGCTCCCGGCGCCGCTCGTGGGTGCGCCAGAGCTCCTCGTCGGACACCCGGTCGATCCGGTCGAAGATGGCCAGGTTCGTGGGCTCGTCGTAGAAGCGCGGGCCGAAGTAGCGGTCCAGGAGCTCCAGCATGTTGTTGGAAATCCAGGTCCGGGGATGGACCCCGTTCGTAACGTGGCCGATGGGCACTTCGTCCGTGGTGAGACCGTCCCAGATGCCCCGCCACATCTGCCGGGAAACCTTGCCGTGCAGGGCCGCGACCCCGTTGGCGTAGGCGCTGACCTTGAGGGCGAAGACGGTCATGCAGAAGGGCTCGGAGTCGTCCTCGGGCCGCTCCCGGCCCAGGGCGAGGAACTCCTTCCAGTCCATCTTGAGCTCGTGGCACAGGGGCCGGAAGTACTTCTCCATGAGGTCGATTCCGAAGCGCTCGTTTCCGGCGGGCACGGGGGTGTGGGTGGTGAAGATGTTCGTGGGCCAGAGGACCTGGAGTGCCTCCTTCCAGGCGAAACCCCTGGCCTGCATGACCTCCCGAAGGCGTTCCAGGGCAAGGAAGGCGGAGTGCCCCTCGTTCATGTGGGTCACCGCGGGGTTGATCCCCAGGGCGCGCAGGGCGCGGATGCCGCCGATGCCCAGGAGGACCTCCTGTCGGATGCGGGTCTCCTTGTCGCCGCCGTAGAGGGTGGCGGTGATGAGCCGATCCTCCGGGGAATTCTCGTCGATGTTCGTGTCCAGGAGGTAGAGGGAGGCCCGGCCCACCTTGACCTCCCAGACCTGGGCCGTCACGACCCGGCCGGCCATGTCCACGGAGATCTTGACCGGGGATCCGTCGGGCTTCTTGCAGCGGCCCACCGGCATGTTGTACCAGTCGTTCTCCGGGTACTCCTCCTGCTGGTAGCCGTCGGGGTTGAGGTACTGCTTGAAGTATCCCTGCCGGTACAACAGGCCCACCCCCACGAGGGGCAGGCCCAGGTCGGAGCTGGTCTTGATGTGGTCACCCGAGAGGATGCCCAGGCCCCCGGAATAGGTGGGCAGGGAGATGTCCAGGCCGTACTCCATGGAGAAGTAGGCCACCCGGTCCTCGTGGCTCCCCTTGTACCAGGTCTCTCCGTCCCGGTACCGGGTGAAGCGCTGGTACACGTCCCCCAGGGCCGCCAGGTAGGAGTCGTCCTGGGCCACCTGCTCGTACCTCTCCTGGGAAACCATGCCCAGCATCTTGGCCGGGTTCTGGCGGCTCTGCAGCCAGATGTCGTAGTCCAGCCGGATGAAGAGCATGACCGCGTCGAAATTCCAGGAAAGCCACAGATTATGGGCAAGTTCCTCCAGGGGAAGGAGGGGCTCGGGGATCTTCGGCTTTACCGTGTGAGTGATGATCCTCATGGGGGACTCCTCGCGGCGAGGGGCGGGGGTATCCGGGACGGACGGCCCTCTCCGCTGGAGACAAGCCTAGTCGAGGCGGGTCCGGGGTGTCAAGAAACCTCATGGGGCGGGTATTGGAGGCCGCGATCCAACAGAGCCAACAAGATGAACAAGATTAAAAAAAGATCAACAAGATTGAAATGAGAGAAGTACACCTCCCCTATTAAAATCTTGTTCATCCGGCTTCATCTTGTCCATCCTGTTGGATCTATGGTTCCAAGTCCTCGGGAAGCGTCAGTCCGGCGAGTCTTCTTTCCGGGGGGCGTTGAAGATGCGGCCGAACAGGCCTCCCCGGCCCTCACCGCCCGCGGAGTCGGGAGAGGCGCCGCCGTCCCCCCGCGCATCCGAAGGCCCCGGGGATCCGCCCGGTCCGGGAGCTTCCCCGGGACCGCGGGATTCCGGATTGCCGCCCGGGCCTTCGGACCCGGCGCCACTCCCGGGACGCCCCCGCCTCCTGCGGCCTTTCTTGCGGCCCGGCGGCTTGGGAGCAGGATTCTCCGCCAGGTGCTTGCCGTACTTCTCCTTGTACAACCGCATTCTTTCTTCCATGGGCAGGGAGTAGGGGTCCGCGAAGGACGGCTGGGACACGGGACCACCCCCCCGGGGCGCGCCCGCGGCGGGAGGACCCCGCCGACCGTGCTTGTTCCGCCGGTTCCCGCGGCCCGGGCCCTCGGGACGAGGACCGCGGTCCGGGGCGTCCCGGGGAGGCTGGCTGTCCGGAGTCCGGGAGCGTGCGCCGGAACCGCCCAGGTTCACTCCCGTGAGCTCTGCGATGCCGGCGCGGATGGACTCCTGGTTCCGGAGGTCGCCCTCGCGGCCGCGGCCGTCCCTGCGGACTCCGCCCTGGTGCCGGGGCCGGGGGCCGGGCCCCCGACGGTCGGGACCGCGGTCCGGGC
>JBFZER010000112.1:0-5104 GCA_041306765.1 Spirochaetota bacterium
TGGTCATCAACGAGGGCCAGCCCTTCTCCCAGCGCGGCAAGGCTCCCTTCACCGCCAACCTTCCCATGGGAGGGTCGCTCTACACCATCCGTGTGTCCTCCCCGGGCTACCTGGACTTCAACCAGACCGTCTCCGTCACGGGTCCGCTTACGATCACCGCCAACCTCCAGCCCATGATGGTGCCCCTGGTCCTGAACAACATGCGGCCCGGCGCGGAGATCTTCCTGAACGGCGCCCGGATCGGGGTGGCCAACGCCGCGACCTTCACCGCCCAGGTGGCTCCCGGCACCTACACCCTGACGATCCGGCTGGGAGGCTTCCTGGACTTCACCACCCAGATCACCGTCGGGGCCTCGGCGCCCCAGACCATCGCCCCGGTCTTCCAGCCCCAGCCCGCGTCCTACTCCTTCAACATCCCGGCGAACATCCAGAACCCGGACATGAAGGGAAATCCCTGGAGCCAGATCCGTCTGTTCATCGACGGGGCGGCCCAGAAGGACTTCCGGGGCCAGGTCACCCCCGGTCGGCACACGATCCGCCTGGTGTCCGGGGCCTTCGCCTTCGAGACCAGCTTCGACTTCGAGGCGGGCAAGACCTACACCTTCGAGCCCTTCCTGGGGCTCAATATACGGTAATTGGCTGAAAGATGGCGTAATCGGCTGTCAGACGGCGCTCCCCCGGACCGGGGAGCGCCGTTTTCGTTTGACAGCCGGGTCGCCGGTCGTGGTATGGTATACTCCTGCCGCGACATTCCGGAATCCGCTCCCGGCGGCGGCGATTCCCACAGGGGTTCTGCTTTCATGATGGAAACGCGCGACTACGAACAGCTCGCCTTGGAATCCGGCGTCTATAAGGACATCGAGCTGGATATCCTGATAGATACCCTGGACTCCTGGAAATCCCGCCCCGGAAGCCCCTACTCCCTGGTGGAGGTGCGGGACAGCCGGGAACCCGCCGGGTTCTGCCTGTTCCAGCGCGCCGCGAACACGGAATCGACGTTCGACATACACACCTTCCTGGTGGGCCGCGACTACCGGGGCAAGGGCGCGGCGGACAAGCTCCTGGAGCTTCTTGCGGAGGAGGTCCTGGCCTCCGTCCGGACGGCCATGCTCCGCATAGAGATATCCTCCGTGAAGGAATCCGCGGTGGAGGCGGGGTTCTTTTCCTCCCACGGCTTCGAGACGATCGGCCATATCCCGGACTTCTACGGGACCGGCAACGACTACTGGATCTACGCCAAGCAGGTGACCCGGAGCTGAACCGGCGCGCTGACCGGACCGTACGCCGCGGTCCGGCGGTTTCGGCGCCCCGGGCCGTCCAATAAGCGGCCGACTTATTGGACTCCCCGTATCCCTTGATTGCCCCTGTACTTTTCGCCCGTATCGGCCGAGAATGAAGGGAAGACTCGAACGACGCAGCGATAGGATCGCAATAATGAGGACGACCTTGGAAGCCTATTCCATCTGCAACGCCGCCGCGATAGTGTCCGAATCGAGCGCAAAAGGCGGGAACCTTGGCGTCGAAGCCGGGAAAATCTCCGCAGGGAAGACCGCCGGACCCGAGATCGACCTGGGCGGCTCGTCCTTCCTGTACCCCGCCCTCGTCAATATCCACGACCACTTCCGGGGGAACTACGTTCCCCAGGTCGGACCCCCGGGCGACTCCTTCTACATCAACTGGAGCCCCTGGGACAACGACCTCAAGGCCTCGCCGGTCTACAAGGAGAGGGCCAACATCACGGTGGAGCAGATGTATTTCCTCTCCTCCTACAAGAACCTCTTCAGCGGAGTGACCACGGCCAACGACCACTTCCCCCACGAGATCAACGAACCCTTCCTCCCCCGCCTGCCCATCCGGGTCATCGGGGAGTACACCCTGGCCCACGAATGCTCCTCCTTCGACCTCAAGTGGGGGGACGGAATCGAGATCGAGCACAAGCGGGCGGTGGAACGCAACTGGCCCTTCATCACCCACCTGGAGGAGGGCTTCGACCCGGAATCCCAGGACGGGATCGGCATACTGGAGCGCCTGGGCTGCCTGGACGGGCACGACGTGTTCATCCACTGCATCGGCTTCTCCGACGAGGATATAGCCAAGACGGCCAAGGCCGGCGCCTCGATCTCCTGGTGCCCGGCGTCCAACATGCTGATGTTCAACGTCACCTGCAAGATCCGCAAATTCCTGGACGCGGGGGTCAACGTCTGCCTGGGTACGGATTCCACCCACACGGGATCCGCCAACCTCCTTTCGGAGATGAAATACGCCCGGAAGGTCTACCGGGAGATGTACGGCAAGGAGCTGCCGGCCAAGACCCTCTACCGCATGGTGACCGTGAACCCCGCCCGGGCCTTCCGCATGCAGGACCGGATCGGGGACCTCGGGGCGGGCAAGTCCGCGGACCTCCTGGTCCTCAGGGCCGTCCACGACGACCCCTACGAGGCCCTGGCCCGGGCGGAACCCGCGGACATCCGCCTTTTGACCCTGGAAGGGGTTCCCCTCCTGGTGGAAGACTCCCTGGCGGAACCCTTCAAGGGCGTCCTGTCCAAGGGCTACGAAAAGATCTCCCTGGGCGGCCGGAAGGTCCATGTCCGCGGAACCCCCGCGGCGCTGTACCGCGAGGTCCGCAAGGCCATCGGCTTCGACAAGAAGCTGGATTACCTGCCCTTCGAGCCGTGATGCCCGAAAACTCCCCGGAATCGGTGGAAATCTCCGCGGCCGTCCACTATACTGCTACCGCACGCCGCGCGACGGCGAGAGTGGAGTGAGAAGCGATGCCGAAGGCAGCCAACTACCGCGCGAACTCGGTCATCTACTTCCAGGGCGACCTGGTCAGCGACCGCATCTACATACTCCAATCCGGCCAGGTGGTGGTTAACTATACGGACATTGAGACCGGCAAGGACCTGCGGGAGGTCATCCAGACGGGGGAATTCTTCGGGGTGAAGAGCGCCCTGGGCAAGTACCCCCGGGAGGAAAACGCCGCGGTGGTCTCGGACGCCCAGGTGCTGATCTTCACGGTCCCCGAGTTCGAGCAGTTCGTATCCGCCAACACCCGCATCATCCTCAAGATGCTCCGGGTCTTTTCCAACCAGCTCAGGCGGATCCACAAGCAGGTCGAGAACCTGATGGAAAAACAGGAGACACTGAGCCCGGAGCTCGGCCTGTTCCGCACCGGGGAGTATTACCTTAAGAACCGCATGTACTCCCAGGGCAAGTACGTCTTCAGCCGCTACCTTACCTACTATCCCGCCGGCAAGCTGGCGGACGCGGCCAGCAAGAACCTGGAGACCGCGGAGAGCTGCATGGTCAAGTACGGCGACGGGAAGGGCCCCTCCCCGGGCGTGGCGGGGATGCCCGCCGGCGTCCAGCCGGAGCGCGCCGCCCCGGGGCCCGCCCCCGCCAAGGCCGCGGACACCCTCCGCCCCCAGGCCGGCCAGGCCCTCTCGGACACCGCCAAGGAGTACTACAACGCCGTCAGCCTCTTCTCCCAGGAGAAGTACAAGGAAGCCCTGGGGGAGTTCAAGCGCATCGTGGAGGCCAACCAGGATCCCGAGTACGTGGTGAAGGCGGCCTACGACATGGGCCGGGCCGTGTTCATGCTGGGCCAGTTCGACGCCGCCATCGCCCACTTCACCCGCATGGTCCAGACCTACCCCAAGCACCCCGACCTGGCGGACATCCTGTACTACCTGGGTCAGTCCTACGCCAAGAAGGGGGATATCGAGCGGGCCAAGGGCTTCCTCAAGAAGATCCTGAGCATGGAAAAGGACGAGGACAACTCCACCTTCCTCCGGGCGAAAAAGGCCCTTCGCGGCCTGGAGGAGGCCCAGAATGGCTGACCTCTCCACATTCACCCGGTTCGCCCGGACCTACCAGGCCGGGGAGATCATCTTCTCGGAATACGAGCCCGGGGACTCCTTCTACCTCATCCAGTCCGGCAAGGTGCGCATAGCCAAGATCGTTGGGGACATCGAGAAGACCATCGACGTGCTCCAGGCACCGGAGATCTTCGGGGAGATGGCCATCCTGGAGGGCACCCCGCGGTCCGCCACCGCCATAGCCGTGGACACGGTGCGGGTGCTGGAGTTCAACCGGGCCAACTTCGAGGTCCTCATGATGGGAAATCCCCAGATCGCCCTGCGGCTCCTCAAGCTCTTCACAAAACGGATCTACGACCAGAAACGCCGGTTCATGATCCTGACCCTGGAGGATCCCCAGGCCCGGGTCGCGGACGTATTCCTGATGCTGGACGAGACCCAGGCGGTCGCCACCGCCGGCGCCGAACAGGACGGGGAGAAGCGGGAGTTCCGGGTGACCATCGAGGACGTGGCCCACTGGGCCGGCATGGGCGCCTCGGAGGTCCAGACCATCCTGGGCCACTTCGCCAACCAGCGCCGGGTGGAACTCTATCCCGACCGGGTCATGGTCCGGAACATCAGCGACTTTTCACGGTTCGTGAATTCCCGACGGAAAAAATAGGGTTCCCGTAAAGATCCAACAAGATGAACAAGATGAGGACAGGATCAACAAGATGGAGAAAAACCAAGAATCTCCATCTACATCTTGTTCATCTTCTTTCTTAATCTTGTAAATCTTGTTGGATCTATGGTTACCAGGCTCTCCTATCCGTAATACTCCGTAGTTCAGTCCGGGAACATCCTAACGGTATCCAATAGCCACTGAAAGCATCAGCAGTCCCAGGGTCAACACGAAGGCCGCGGCCTGGAGGGGAAGGACCCACTTGGCGTACTTCGTCCAGGAAACCCCCGCGATGGACAGCGAGATGAGCAGGACAGCGTTCGTCGGGTAGAGCATGTTGGAGAAGCCGTCCCCGAAGGCGAAGGCCTGGACGGCGATCTGCCGGGATACCCCCGTGAGGTCCGCCAGGGGAGCCAGCAGGGGCATGAGCAGGAAGGCCTTGGCGCTGGCGCTCCCGATGAAGAAATTCAGGCCCAGGGTCACGAGGTACATCAGCGCCGCCGCCCCGTAGCCCGAGGCCCCGGAGGCGGATTCGGCCGCGGCGTGGAGGATGGTGTCCAGGATGCCGCCGGAAACCACGATGCGCTTCACGCTCAGGGCCATGAGGATGAGGATCCCCGCGGGC
>JBFZER010000113.1:0-3110 GCA_041306765.1 Spirochaetota bacterium
ATAGCGAGGAGGGCGGGGAGTGTAAAGTAGGTTGGTGGACGGTGGTCAGTGGACAGTGAACGGAAATGGCAGAAGATAGCAGAAACACACTCTGCCTTGGCAGGACATCTGACCGAACCTATCGCATCACTCCCGTCCACCGTTCACCGTCCACCGTTCACTCCCATCTTCGCCCACGCCTGGGCTTCCCGGCCCCTCCCCCGGGCCATCTTCTTCATCATGGTCCGGGTCTTCTCGAACTTCTTGAGCAGGCGCGCCACCTCCGCCACGGAGGTCCCCGATCCCCGGGCGATCCGGGAACGGCGCCCCGGCCCGATGATCAGGTAATTGGCGCGCTCCTTTCGGGTCATGGAGCTCAGGATGGCTTCCTCACGCTTCAGCCCTCCCTCGTCGATCTGGTCCTCCGAGATCTGGCCGGCGGCGCCGGGGATCATGTCCAGCATGCCCTTGAGGGAGCCCATCTTCTTCATCCGCCGGAGCTGGTCCAGGTAGTCCTCCAGGGTCAGCCCCTCCTCGGACATCTTGCGCTGGAGCTCCGCCGCCTCCTGGGCGTTGAAGTTCTCCTGGGCTTTTTCCACCAGGGATACGATGTCGCCCATGCCCAGGATCCGGCTGGCGATGCGGTCGGGGTAGAACGGCTCCAGGCCGTCGGGATGCTCGGAGACGCCGATGAACTTGACGGCCTTTCCGGTCACGCTTTTCAGGGAGAGGGCCGCGCCGCCCCGGGCGTCGGAATCGAACTTGGACAGGATCACGCCGGAAAGTCCGACCTTTTCGTCGAAGACCTTGGCGATGTCCACCGCCGCCTGTCCCGTCATGGAGTCCGCCACCAGGAGGGCCTCGTCGGGCTTCACGGCGTCCCGGATGCGGACCAGCTGGTCCATCATCGCCTCGTCGACCTCCAGACGGCCCGTGGTGTCCACGATCAGGGTGTCGAAGAGCCCCTTCCGGGCGCGGTCCAGGGCGGCCCGGGCCACCTTCACGGGGTCCTTGGCCCCCTCCTCCTTGTAGACCTCGACCCCGACCTGGGCGCCCAGGACCGAGAGCTGCTCCACCGCCGCGGGGCGGACCAGGTCGCAGGCCGCCAGGAGGACTTTCCGGCCCCGGCCTTTGAGGTGGAGGGCCAGCTTGGCGGCCGTGGTGGTCTTTCCGGAGCCCTGGAGTCCCAGGAGCAGGAGGACGGACACGACGTCCGGTCCCCGCAACTGGAGGTCCTGGCGGGCGTCGCCCAGGAGGGCGACCATCTTGTCGTGGACGATCTTGACGAACTGCTGGCCCGGGGAGACGGAGCGCAGGACCTTCTCGCCCTTGGCCTCCTCGATGGTGGAGTTGACGAAGCGGCGGACCACCCGGAGGTTGACGTCCGCCTCCAGCAGGGCGAGCTTGATCTGCTCGACCGCCTCTTCGATGTTCTTCTCGCTGATGGACGCCTTTCCGCCGATCGCGCGGACTACGTCTCCGAATTTCTGGGAAAGCCGTTCGAGCATAGGGGCCTCATGGAAAGGGGATGGGTCCCGGGACGCGGGCGGGCGTTCCGAGGATGGGAGTATGTCCCGGCCCGGGCGGCCTCGTCTAGCGCCCCCGACGGCTCCGGGTCCGGGCCCCCCGCGGCCCGGGAAATCGGGCTAGAGCGCGCCCTTGAGTCCCACCGCCTCCGCGGAGTCCCGGAGGGCCAGGATCGTCTCCTGGATGAGCTCGTCCAGGGGCAGTCCGAGCATGCCGGCGCCCTTCTCGATGACCGAGCGGTCCACCTTGGCAGCGAAGGCCGCGGCGCCCCACTTCTTCCGGACGCTCTTCACCTCCATGTCCAGTACGCTCCGGGAGGGCCGTACGAAGGCGCAGGCCGCGATGAAGCCCGTGAGCTCGTCCACGGCGAAGAGCACCTTTTCCATGTCGGATTTGGGCTCCACCTCCGTGCACAGACCCCAGCCGTGGCTCTCCACGGCGCGGATGAACTCTTCCGGAAGGCCCGCCTCGGCCAGGATCGGCCGGGCATGCCGGAGGTGTTCCGTCGGCCAGCGCTCGTAGTCGATGTCGTGCAGGAGCCCCACGAGCCCCCACCAGTCCGGATCCTCGCCGTAGCGCAGGGCAAAACGCCGAAGCGCGGCTTCCACGGAAAGGGCGTGCCTAAAGAGGGAATCGTCCTGGTTGTAGGTCCGCCACAGGCGGACGGCTTCGTCCCGGTTCAGCATAGGTCCTCCGCTCCCAGTGTACGCCGCGGGACCCCCGGGCGCAACGGGTCTTGACGATCCCTCGAATCTATATAAAATGGAGATCCATTCCCCGGGGAGGCCGTGCTTCCCCTCCTCCGGCGTCCCGGCCGGCTCAATTTCGAAATATTCCGGACCTCCGGGTCCGATCCCAGACTTTATTAGGAGCGAAGATCGCATGTCCTTCCAGAATTCCCGAAACGGTTTCCGCGCCCTCGCGGCGTTGGCGGCGGCGATCACCGCAGCTACCCTCACGGTTGTCGTCTCGTCCTGCATGTCCGCCGCGGCATCGGAGCCCGAAGCCTACGTGCCCGAGGACTTCCGAAAATTCTCCTCCTACGACGAGACCCAGTACGTCCACGCCTTCCGCAGCCACGCCCCGGGGGACGTCGTGTCCGAGCACTACGCGAACCCTCTCTTCCGGGAAGCCGTGCTGGAGTTCTTCGGGAGCATCACGAAGTCCCGGGATATCGCCGCCGCCATCCTGGACAACGCGGAGGAATACTCGGTGCCCGCGGCCCTCGCCTTCGCCCTGGCGTACGAGGAGAGCCAATTCCAGCCCCGGGCCATCAACCGCAACGCCGACAGCGTCGATCGGGGGCTCTTCCAGCTGAACTCGAAGTCCTTCCCGAACATGACCATCGAGCAGTTTTACGACCCCGCCCTGAACGCCCGGAAGGGCATCGCCCACCTGGCCTACTGCCTGGACGAGGGGGGGAACGAGGTGGCCGCCCTGGCTATCTACAACGCGGGATTCGGGCGGGTCTCCAAGGGGGGAACCCCCCGCAAGACCCTGGACTACATCTCCAGGATCACCAAGTACGCCTCGAACCTTGAGACCCTCTTCGAGGCCCGGGTCCTGGCCCGGCAGGTGGCGGCCGCGAAGGGCGGCCCGCGGGG
>JBFZER010000114.1:0-5887 GCA_041306765.1 Spirochaetota bacterium
CGCGCTGGCCGCGTCGGCCACGCCCTTCTGGACCACCCCGGAGGAGAACATCCAGCCGCTCTTGCTGCCCAGGGAGAACTTGAGCCAGCCCTCGCCGATTTTGTTGACCCCCTCCATCACCCACATGAGGCCCAGCCACATGCGCAGGAGCAGGGGCCAGTACGCCCGGACCCGGTGGGACACGAAGCCGCCGATGAAGGTGCGGCCCGAGGTCTGGTTGAGGAACTCGTGCTTGAGGTATTCCCAGACCTGGTTGATCCCCGCGATGTTCAGCAGGTACCAGCAGTTGATCATGTGTTTCATGGCCATCGCCATGAAGCCCCGGGTCTTCATGCCCCCTGCGTTGGCCACGCCGTACCTGCCGCCGATGGACACCATGAAGCCGTGGTAGTTGGGCTTGAACTTGTGGTGCTCCCCGCCGTCGATGTCCGCCATGATGTTGTGGGCCACGGTCTCGGAGGAGCAGTGCGAGGCCTCCACGATCTGGGGCATGGGCTTGCCGTTGGGCTCCAGGATGAAGGCGGAGTCCCCGGCCAGGTAGACGTAGGGATAGGCGGTGGACTGCATGAAGTCGTTGGCCTGCATGCGGCCCCGGCCCCGCTCGGCCTTGGGCACGTCCAGGACGGAGGTGAAGGACGAGCCCTTGACGCCGCAGGTCCAGATGAAGGTGTCCGTCTCCACGACGGTGCCGTCCTTCAGCAGGACCTTTCCGGGTTCGGCCCCGGTGATGGCGCTGTTCAGGAAAATCTCGCAGCCCATCTTCTTCATGTAGTTCTCCGCCCGGACCCGGAGAGGTTCCTCCAGGATGGGCAGGATGGAAGGCAGGGCCTCGATGTTGACGACCCGGGTCTCCTTGGGGTCCAGGTGGTGCTTGCGGCACATGTCCTGGCGGTACTCGAGCAGTTCGCCGATCATCTCGATCCCCGTGAAGCCCGCTCCGGCCACCACGAAGGTGAGCATGCGGCGCCGATTGGCGGGATCCGTCTCGCAGGCGGCCTTGGCGAACATGTGCTCCACGTGGTGACGGAGTTTCAGGGCGTCGTCGAAGGACCACAGGGGGAAGCTGTTTTCCTTCACCCCCGGGATGCCGAAATACTCCGGTTCCGCGCCCACGCCGATCACGATGTAGTCGAAGGGGTACTCGGCCGAGGAACTCCTGGCGACCTTGGCCTGGAAATCCACGGAGGCGATGGTGTCCACCCGGACGTCGATCTTCCGGGCTCCGAAAATCTTGCGGAAGGGGACCTGGACCGATTCCGGCTCCACCCGCCATCCCGCGACCTCGTGAAGTTCCGTCATCAGGGTATGGAAGGGTTTCTTGTCCACCAGGGTGATTTCCACGTCCTCGCGCTTGCGGTATTTCTTTTCCAGGATTTTTCCTGCCCAGACGCCGGCGTAACCGCCGCCGAGGATCAGGATGCGCTTCTTGTCCGCCATATACGCTCCTTGCATAGGATTGCCGATTTCGTAGGTTCCGAAATTTGGATTATCTTGTATGGATTTGGCCCTTCGGTCAAGTATGGAATGGATAATATAGATATAATAATATATTAAATCGGTCTTGAATATAGCCAGACTCCGGGCTCTTGCGATTCCAACCCGTATCCGCCAATATGGGAACCAAGGAGTTCGATGTGTCAACGGAAGATACGCAACAAGGCTTTCCCGCCGCGGAAGCCGAGGCCCTCATCGGGAAGATCCTGGAAGAAGTTCGTTCGATCCGCGACCCGGCCATCCTGAACGCCTGCCGGTCCCTCTTCCGCTCCCGTGTCCCCTTCCATCTGCGGTCCTACGCGGCGGCGGCCCTGATCCTGCGCTCCCTGGGCGTGTCGGCCGGTCCCTCCCGATCTGTCCCGGCAGCCGCCCCGCGTTCCAAGCCTTCCGTCGGTCTGAAGGGCGGGAAACGGCCCCCCGAGGGGATTTCCGGAAAACCCGGCGTTCCGCCCGGGAAGGGCGGCGACCAGCCCGAGCCGTCGGACCTCCGGATCCGGAAAGGCTCCTACACCGGGGAGGGGACGACCCTCTTCTTCAGCATGGGCCGCCGCCAGCGCTTCACCGCCCAGAACATCCTCCGGGTGCTGTCCGGAATATCCGGCCTCGAGGAATCCGATATCGGGATCATCCGCACCTTCGACAATTATACCTTCGTGAACGTGCACCCTGCGGCCGCGGACCTCATCATTCAGGATGCGGACGGCACGGTCTTCAAGGGCCGAAAGCTGGCGGTCAACCGGGCCCGACCCCGCAAGGACGAAACACGGCCCGGGAAGTCCGAGGCCCGCCCGGACGGAGAGGATGGGAACGGAGTTCCGGGGGACGATCCGGTCAGCGAATGACAGCCCGCACGGCCAGCACGGCCAGGATGAAATTGATCGACAGGGAAGCGGCCAGGGCCAGGCCGGCGAGGAACTCGTCCCTTCGCGCCCGGGCGACGCAGTCCGCAGCCGCGAGTTCCCGTTCCTCCCCGTAGGACCGCCCGATGCCCGGCTCCAGGCCGGAACGAAGAAGATCCCTCCGGGCCCGCAGCCTCCTGGCCCGTGCCCAGAGCCTTCGGTAGGCGGATAGAAACACCAGCCCGGGGGGAAGGTAGGGCAGGACGGGGGAGAAGGCCAGGGCCGCAGCCAGGGCGGCGGGCAGGGACAGCAGGGGCGGACGGAGCAGATCGTACAGCGCGGCACCGGTGGACAGGAACCCCGCGGTGAGCGAAACCAGGGTTACGGGATTCCAGTACTCGTTCCGGTGCCGTCCCGCCCAGACGGTCCTGCGGGCCAGGTCCTCGTCCCGGCCGTCGTAGACCAGGATCAGCAGGGGGTCGGACGGGGCGCCCCGGAAGACCGGCAGTCCCCCCTCGATCCGGAGGTTCCCGGCCGTGTAGGTACGCGCACCCTCCGGGAGTCCGGACAGGCGGTCCCAGGCGGCGGGCATCAGGGACTCGTCCGCGGCTTCCAGGGCGTAGTCGCCCTCCCCCGGCCGGGCCTCGGGCAGGAAGTAGATCCGGGCGTCCTTGAGGCTTACCGCCGCCGTCACTCCGTTCCCGCGGGTCCACAGGCGGTCCTCGCCCTGGAGGACCTCGGCGGAGCCGAAGTGCCGTCTCAGGAGGCTGGTTCCCTCCGCGGAACGGAGCCCGTCCCCCAGGCACAGGGGAGGGTACCCCAGGGAGGCGAGGAAGCGGCGGCGGAAGGCCCTCCATCCCGCCCGGGCGGCGAACGCTCCGGTCACCGGCAGGGCCGCGTAGAAGAGGAAGGCGGCCAGGACGGCCAGGGTCAGGGACCGGAGCATGCCGGTATTGCCCCTCCGTCCGGGCTTCGATAGGATACCATCTTTATGATCACGATCTTGAGTGTAGGACCTATCGGGGTGAACGTCCATATCGTCGACCTGGGCGACGGTCGGGCCGTGATCGTCGATCCGGGGGCGGAGCCCGAGAGGATCGTCGAGGCGCTGGCGGGCAGGAAGCCGGTCTGCATCGCCCTGACCCACGGCCATCTGGACCATACCGCCGCCCTGCCGGGCCTCCGGGCCGCGCTGGGGCCCGTGCCCGTCGCCATCCATACCGCGGATGCCCGGTACCTGGGAGCCCTGGGGGAGGAGACCAACCTGAGGACCTTCGCGGACATAGGAGCCCGGAGTTTCTTTGATCGATATTGGGCTCCGATGCCCGAAGCGGACATCCTCCTGGCGGACGGGGACCGGCTTCCGGGAACCCGGATCCAGGTCCTGCACACCCCGGGGCATACCGCCGGAAGTTGCTGCTTCTATGTCGACGACGCCGCCGCGCTCCTTGCCGGAGATACCCTGTTCCGGGGCGGCTTGGGCAGGACGGACAACTTCGACTCCTCCGAGGCGGCGATCCTGGACAGCATCCGCCTGCGGATCCTGGTCCTGCCGCCGGACACGAAGGTCTATCCCGGCCATGGCGAACCGACCACGGTGGCCGCGGAGCGGCCGTACTTCCTGTGAGGGTCCCGCCCGTTCCGTCCGGGCGGGTCTGTCGCGGATTGATCAAAGCCGGATTTCCCGCGATACTTCCGCCCATGCGTCGAGTCTTCCTGCTCTGCCTCTGCCTGAGCCTCGCACTCTCCGCCTGCGCCCGACCGGCCTCCCGGGATCCCCTGCGGGGCTCCGAGTACGTCCTGGGCACCATCTGCACGATCTCCCTGCTGGACGGCGGATCCGAGGCCGCCCTGCAGGCTGTATTCGGGAGGCTCCGGGAGATCGAGGCCCGGATGAGCGCCAACCGCGACGGCACCGAGATTTCCTCCGTCAACGAGGGGGCCGGGAGGTCGCCCGTGCGGGTGTCCCCGGACACCCTGTTCGTCATAAAGAAAGCTTTGGAGTATGCCCGCCTCTCGAACGGAGCCTTCGACCCGACCATCGGCCCGGTCGTGAAGCTGTGGAACATCGGCCTGGAAGGGCAGAGGGTTCCCGGGGACCGGGAGATCGAGGGCGCCCTGACCCTGGTGGACTGGCGTTCCGTGGTCCTGGACGAGCGCGCCTCCACGGTCTTCCTGCCCAAGGCGGGCATGCGCCTGGACCTGGGCGCCATAGCCAAGGGCTACGCGGCGGACGAGACGGCCCGCATCCTGGCGGAGCGGAAGGTCCGGGCTGCCGTGGTGGACCTGGGGGGAAACGTCCTGGTGTTCGGGAAGAAGGCCGACGGGTCCCTCTGGCGGGTGGGGGTGCAGAATCCCTTCAGCGACCGGGGCGAATACCTCGGAATCCTGAGCATGCCCGCGGGGACCGTCGTGACCAGCGGGGTGTACGAGCGGTACTTCGAGCAGGACGGGAAACGGTACCACCACATCCTGGACACCCGGACGGGGCGGCCCGTGAATACGGATCTGGTTTCCGTCACCGTCGTCGCGTCTTCCTCCATCGACGCGGACGGCCTTTCCACGACCCTTTTCGCCCTGGGTCGGGAACGGGGTCTGTCCCTGGTGAGGACCCTGCCCGGCGTCGAAGCCGTCTACGTGGACCAGGCCCGCCGGCTCTACCTATCCCCGGGAGCCTCCAGGACCCTCAGCCTCACGGACAAGAGCTTCACGTTCGCGGAATAGCGGCGGGCCGCATTGCGGCCAGCCCCAGGCGAAGGAAGGCCCAGGGAGCCCCCAGGGAAACCCAGGCGCCCAGGAACCCGTAGCGAAGGAAGCGGAAAAGCGCGTAGTTGGGCGAGCCGGCGGCCGGGAACAGGGCCTTGAGGCCGAAATAGAGGGCCCCCGCCCCCGCCGTGCCCAACGCCAGGCGCAGGACTTTCTTTCCCGCCCCCCCCGAGGCCGCGTCGAAGCGCGCCCGGGAACTTGCCAGGACGGCGCCGACGACCATTCCGAACAGGGCGCCCGGCTGTCCCGTCTCCTCCGGGTTGAGGGCGTTCATGCCCAGGGCCGCCGCGGCGGCGGCGGCGATCCAGATACGGCCGGGGATCCGGGCCGCCAGGTCCTCGAGGGTGTTTCCCCAGACAGCGTGGGTCACGGCGAACAGGGCGCCCAGGGCCCAGCCCAGGAAAACGTCCGACGGGAAGTGGACGCCCAGGTAGACCCGGGAAAGCCCGATCAGGAAGGGCAGGACCAGGGCCAGGATCAGGCCCCAGGGCTTCCGGATCCAGGGTGCCAGGACGCCCCAGAAGGTAGCGGAACTCTGGGCGTGGCCGGACGGCAGTCCGTAGCTGGTTTCCCGGGCCATTCCCACCCCGGGATCCAGGTCGTAGGGCCGGGGCTGGGCGAACACCACCTTGAGCCATGAGTTCGCGACGGCGGAGGTCAGGAAAAAGACCCCGAGCCTCACTCCCTTCCGGTGGTCCACGCACCAATAGACCACCGGCAGGGCGAACAGGAAGAAGTACTCCGTGCCGAGCAGGCTGAGGAATCGGAAGAAGACGGTGAGGGCGGGG
>JBFZER010000115.1:0-3618 GCA_041306765.1 Spirochaetota bacterium
GAGAACAACGGTCGTGCCGTCCTGGTCTTCAACGACGAAACCGGGGAACAGGTGGATTTCGATCTCCGGGGTACGGAGGAGGAGGCCTTGGCCCGCGCCCTGCCCCCGAAACCCAAACCCGGACGAGGCCGTCCGGCCCTCGGGGTCGTCTGCGGGGAGATTTCCCTGCTGCCCCGGCACTGGGATTGGCTCGCCCGGCAGCAGCCCAACATATCCGCCACCCTGCGCCGCCTCGTGGACGACGCCATCCGGAACGAACCCGCATCCACCCGGGCCAAGCGGGCCGTGGAAGCAGCGGACCGGGAACTGTGGGGCCTGGCCGGGAACCTCCCGAACTGCGAAGAGGCCTCCCGTGCCCTTTACACCCGGGATTTTGGCCGGTTCCGGGAACTGATCCGGACCTGGCCCGAGGATATCGGCAAGCACCTGTCCATCCTTGCGGGCAGGGCGGAGTGAACCGGAGGATGGCGCCTAGATTTTCCGTTGAAAGAAGCCAATGCTGAACCGGAGACTCGAAGTGGAAAAGCTCTCCCTGCTCGCTGCGGCCTTCGTCCTCCTGACCTCGCAGGCACCCTTGCCGGCGAATCCCGACCCCGGGATCCCGTCTCAGGGGGAATTCCGCACCGTATCCCGGGCTGGCGATGCCGTGGACGGCTACGTCGTCCGGCTTCCGGACGATTACGACCCGTCCCGCAGGTATCCCCTCCTGCTTTCCCTCCACTCCAGCGGCCAGACCGGGGGACCGATCGAGGAAGGCCTGTTCCACGGTCCGCCGGGAGCCCTCCGCCGAAATGCGGGCGGGGAACTCGACACCCTTCGAAGGGGGTTCATCCTCCTTTGCCCGCATCTCTCCGAAGGTCCGTATGAGGAACGTCAGTGGTTCGACCGCCTGGAAACCCTGGACGGTCTGCTCGCTGAAATCGCCCGGGAGTTTCGGATCGACCTGTCCCGGATCTACGTCGTCGGTTACTCCACGGGCGGCACGGGGACCTGGGGCTACGCGAGCCGCCGCCCGGGGCAATTCGCGGCCGTCATCCCAGCCGCGGGTTTCTCTCGACCGGATTTCGGCATCAAGAAACCGATCGTGGAATCCTGGGAGGTCTTCCGGAAGCTCCCCGTATGGGCGTTCTACAACGCCAGCGACCGTTCCGTCGGCTTCAGCCACGGTCGGAACGCGGTCGCTGCCATCGAAGCCCTGGACGGCGTGAAGTTCCAGGTTCTCAACCATGTTGCCGTCGGCCCGGATCCGTACCGGGGCAGCGTGATCATCGAGACTCCGGCGGATGAAATCCTGGGTCGGAACCGGATCCTATCGATCTACCGGATCGGCATCCATTCGGAAGGCAGGATCTGGGACAACCCCGTACTGTACGACTGGCTGCTGGGACATTCCAACCCCGAGTATCGTACCGGGGAACTCTTCCGCATGCTGGGTCCGGGATACTGAGGGAGGCCCCGGCCCCGCAGGTTGTGACGGTTTGTCGGCCGGGACCCGGGCCGCGGTCTCAGGATTCCCGGCGTTCGAACCGGAGTTCCCGGACCGCCCGGCCGTCCGCCAGGGCGCGCCGTTCGAACTTGGTGACGGGCCTCCAGGGGGCGCGCTCCGCCCAGCCCCCCGGGAACCTGTTTACGAGCCCGGGTGTCGAGTCCAGGGCTTCCCGTGCCCAGAGGGCGTATTCCTCCCAGTCGGTGACGAAATACACGTAGCCGCCGGGGGCCAGCCGGGAAGCCAGCAGATCCGTCAGCGGCCGCTGCAGCAGGCGCCTCTTGTGGTGACGCTTCTTGGGCCAGGGATCCGGGAAGAAGATGTGAAAACCGTACACGGCACGGGGCCGGACGCAGGACTCCAGGAACTCGACGGCATCGTGGTGGAGGATACGCAGGTTCGTGAGCCCCCGCCGCTCGATCTCTGAAAGGAGCTTGCCCACCCCGGGGGTGTGCACTTCCATTCCCAGGAAGTCCAGGCCGGGCAGGGCCGCCGCGATCTCCGCGGTGGCCAGTCCCATCCCGAAGCCGATCTCCAGTACCAAGGGAGCCGACCGCCCGAAGGCCGCGGCGGGATCGAAGTTCTCTCCCGGCCGGAAGGGAACGCACCATCGCGACGCCAGGGTCTCATACGAGGTTCTCTGGAGGTCCGTCATGCGGCCCGCTCGCAGGGTGTAGGAGCGTATCCCCCGCCGGGAAGCCGTCATCGGTTCCGACGGATCCCGGCTGGCGCCGGCGGAAGTTCCGGTCTCGGTTTGTTCCGGAGGAACGGCGCTCAGGGCTTCAGTTCCATCGTCCATGAATATATCCCCAGGTTTCTTTCCGCGTCATAGGCGTATGCGGCGAGGCTCTTCGATTCTTCCCGCCAGGCGGCCGAACCGTAGAGCCGGTCCAGGAGTTCCGGGACCCGCGGCGCGTCCACGGACCGCAGGAGAACCCCGGAGGCATCCAGGAACAGCAACTCCGTGCGCGCATACCGGGATACCACGGACACCGAGTCTCCGGTCCTCCGGATCGCCGGAAACGACGCCCCCGTTTCCAGCCCGGGACCGAGGCTGAAGGACGCCTCGTCGGAGTCCCCCGCCAGGTCTTCCAGGACCACGCGGTATAGCCCCCGGGGCAAGGCTCCGAAGTCGGGGACCGAGAGGCCCGTACCGCCCAGCCAGATCTCCTTGTTCCGGTCGTTCCGGGTCCAGGTTTCGGGCGTAAAGGTCCAAAGGTATTCGCTCTGGTCGTGCAGGATGTGCAGGGCCGCGATGTCCTTTAACCCGTCCTCGTCCCGAGCCGCGGCGAAAACCGCGAGCTGTTCGGAAACCCGGGTTCCCCGGGGGTCCAGGGGGCGGAGGGCCAGGCGGTATTCCACTGCGGCAAGTTCGGGGGCGTGGCCGCTGCAGGAAACAGACAGCGCCGCGGCCGTCAGGACAGCGGCGGCCCAGGCCCGGTGCGGCGTCCGGACAGGCCTGCCGTCCCTGGAACGAATGCGGGGCGGCCGGACCGCGGAGTCGTTCATGCCCCGGCCAGGTCCGCCGCTGCTTCCCGGGCGGAGGGGTATTCCCGGGACTCCCGGGTAGCCAGGTTCTTGACGGAAAGGACCCCCCGGGCGCTCTCGGCCGCGCCGAGGAAGATTCCGAAGGGTATGGCTTTGCGCTCGGCGTAGGCGAATTGTTGGGCGAGCTTCCGGTTTTCCGGGTACACCTCGCAGGGAATGCCGGCGGCGCGCAGTTCCCGCGCGAGCTCCCAGTACCGGGGGAGGAACCCGTCCTCGACCTGGAAAATCAGCACCCGGGTGCTGCCCGGCTTTCGGCTCGATCGTCCCAGGGCTTCCAACGCGGCCAGCAGGCGGTCCAGGCCGATGGCGGCTCCCACGCCCGGCAGGTGCTGGCGCGTATAGAGCGAGGCCAGTTCGTTGTAGCGCCCTCCGGAGCAGACGGAGCCGATCTCGGGCAGAGCCTCCAGATAGGTCTCGAAGACGACTCCGGTGTAGTAGTCCAGACCCCGGGTAATCGAGGGATCGAGTACAAGACGATCCGCGATCCCCGCGGCCTTCGCGCAGTCGTAGATCTCGGCAAGCCTGGCGGAGTCCGTGTTGTTGCCCCCCCCGGCGGCCGTGATTTTGGCCAGGGTTTCCGGGAA
>JBFZER010000116.1:0-5141 GCA_041306765.1 Spirochaetota bacterium
GAAGATCCCGTCGTTGGTCCATCCGCGTTTCTGCAGTTCCGAGTGGCGGCGGAGCACGTACCGCTCCGGCGTCTCCTCCGTGAAGGCCCAGAGGTCTTCCAGAAGCAGATCGAGGTCCGAGGGGGACAGGCCGTAGCGCTCCGAGAGGTACTGCCGCCGTTCCAGGGACAAAGGATGGCTTTTCTGCGTCACCGGTACGCCCATGGGGGGACTATGGCGATGGAAGAGTTTCCTGTCAAGAAACGTGCCCGGAAACGGGCAAAAAATAGACCCGAGCCAGGGCTCGGGTCTTGGGGGCGCTAACACCGTCGATCAGCGAATGGCGACCTTCCGGGGCAGGGCGGCTTCCTTGACCTTCAGGGTCAGGGTCAGGATCCCGTCCGAGAGCATGCCGTCCACGCCCTCGTGGTCGATGGACTCGTCCAGGGTGAAGGTCTTGCGGAAATCGCCGGACCTCCGCTCCCGCACCAGGTAGTTGCCCTCCGGGGAGCTCTCGGACCTCTTCCCCAGGACAACCAGCTCATTGCCCTCGATCCGGATCTCCAGATCGTCCTTCCGGACCCCGGGCATCTCCAGGGTGACCGCGACCTTGCCCTCATCCTCGCAGATGGAGCAGGCCGGATTGATGAACCGCCGGTTCGGGGCGGAAAGGCTTTTTGTCCGTTCCATGGCTTCCTCCTTGCTGAGTCAGTTCACGTTGACGGATATCAGGCGGGGCTTCACCTCTTCCCGCTTCTGCACGGTGACCGTCAGCACCCCGTCCTTGAGGTCCGCGCTCACCTTTTCGGGATCCGCGGTCTCCGGAAGGTCCAGAGTCCTGCGGAAGCTTCCGGACCAGGTCTCCTTGCGGAAGAACTTGCGGCCCTTCTCTCCGCTGTCCTCTTCCTTCTTCTCGCCCTGGATGCTCAGGACCGTGCCGGTCAAGGTGATGGCAAGGTCCTTCTTGGAAACCCCGGGCACGTCGGCGCTCACGACGAAGGCGTCCCGGGTCTCGACGACGTCCACCGCAGGGGTCAGGGTTCGGTCGAAGATCCCGCGGACATCCGGAGTCCGGAAGCCGTCCATCCAGCGGTCCACCTCGTCCCGGAATACGTCCAGGGAATCGAAGAAATCCAGGGCCGTCGCGGGCTCCCATCGGTTGGTGTTCATGTGTACCTCCTGTCTATCTCGGGTTTCCCCGTAGTCGGCGCTTCACGCCGCTTTTGTTGGTTTCGTCAACTATAATGCAGGATTTGTGCCAACCGGGACGGATCGGTTGGGAAATGGAAAAAGGAAAAGTTAACGTTATATATTGAAATGAAATATATATTTCACCCCCGCCGGCTTCCGATTGAGTGCAAGGCGGTTCACATGGGGGGACGAAGGCGCTACCTGCTTCGAAGGGGACAGCTGTATCAAATTAACCCTGGGGAGTGTGTTGAAAAGAAACAAATTTCCCCGGCTGCTCGGAACGAGTGTTTCCCCGGAGGAATTACCCGAACCTGCGCAGCCCCCGCTCCAGGTCCAGCAGGGCCTTCTTTCTCCACAGCCCTCCGCCGTAGCCCCCGAGCTGCCCGTCGGCGTTCACCACCCTGTGGCAGGGGACGATCACGGCCATCCGATTGAGCCCGTTCGCGTGCCCCACGGCGCGGGAAGCCCCGGGCGCGCCGATTCGCTCGGCCAGGGCCGCGTAGGAAACCGTGTCTCCGTAGGGAATTCCGAGGAGGCCCTTCCAGACGCGTTCCTGGAAGTCCGTGCCCCGCAGTACGACGGGAACCGTGAAGTCCCGGATCCCGCCCGCGAAGTACGAGGAAAGCTCGGCGCGCAGGTGCCGGAAGTGCGGACTGTCCGCCGGGGACAGGGGAAGCCGGAAGCGGGAGCGAAGGGTTTCCAGCTGGGCCTCCAGCATCCTCCGGTCCGTGAACTCCAGGAGGCACAGGCCGTCCTCCACGGCGCCGGCCACCATGGGCCCCAGGGGAGTCTCGATCCAGCCCAGGCGGATGAAGTCCGACGCGGGGGCATCGGCGTCGCCGTGGTTCCCGGGGTCCCGGGCGGACACCGCGCCGGGAGGGGTGCCGAAAGTCTTTCCGAAGGCCTCCCGGAAACCCGAGAAGGATTCCCAGCCGTGCCCCAGGACCGCGTCGTCCACGGTACCGCCGCGCTTGAGGGAATCGAAGGCCCGTCCAAGCCTGCGCGCCCGGTTGTAGGACTGGAAGGTCATGCCGTAGGAGCGTTTGAACCAGCGCCGGGCGGCGACGGGATCCACTCCCAGGTCCCGCAGATCCCGATCGCGAAAACGGCGCTCGGGGTCCGCCTCCACGGCATCCAGCAGTCCCCGGACCCAGTCGGGCGCCCGGCCCCCCGCCTCCAGGGGGCGGCAGCGGAGGCAGGGGCGGAAGCCCGCGAACAAGGCCTCCCGGGGGGTGGCGTAGAACTCAACGCGTCCTTCCCCGGGTTTGCGGGCCGGACAGGAGGGGCGGCAGAATATCCGGGTGGTCGTGACCGCCGCGTAGAAGACGCCGTCGAACCCGGAGTCCCGTTCGCGGAAAGCCCGGTCCATCACCTCAGCGGGCGGCAGAACCGTGTGTTCGTCCATGATACCTCCTCGGCGGTCGGCGGGGCTTCAAGGCGCCATCAAAGTCCCGGCGGTCCGTCGGGATACGATACAGCCGAATCCGGGGACTCATCCACCGGAAAATGGACACGGATTCCGGAATCCGGGTATAGTGGTACGAAGCTTGTGAAGGTTTCGGGAGGATCCATGGCCGAGAGGGGACGGAGCACGACTTCCATCGCCGATCGCGGAACGCTCCTGCGCCGGGCGTCCCTGATCGCCCTGGTCGGCAACGGGGCGCTGGCCCTGGCCAAGATCGGGACCGGGATCTGGGCCCGGAGCCTGGCGGTCCTGGGGGACGGCATCGATTCCTCCACGGACGTGATCATCGCGGCCCTCTCCCTCTTCGTCGCGGGGGTCGTCACCCGGCCCGCGGATTCCGACCATCCCTGGGGCCACGGGCGCGCGGAGACGGTGGCCACCACGGCCCTTTCCTTCATACTGTTCTTCGCGGGCGGGCAGCTCATCCTGTCCGGGGTCGGAAGTCTCCTTCGGCCCGAACCTCTCGGCATACCCGGTCCGGCCGCCCTCGTCGTCACCGTCGTCTCCATGATCGGCAAGGGCCTGCTTGCCTGGACCCAGTTCCGGTACGCCAGGCGGGCGGGCAGCGCGATGCTCCGGGCGAACGGCAAGAACATGGCCGGGGATATCCTGATCTCCGCCGCCGTCCTCGGGGGTCTGCTCCTGGCCGTGGTCCTCGGCGTCCCCGCCGCGGATCCTGTCGCCGCGGTCCTGGTGGGCCTCTGGGTGGCCCGGAGCGCCTTCGGGATATTCCGGGAGGCCAACCTGGAGCTCATGGACGGCAACTCGGACACCTCCCTCTACAGCCGGGTCTTCGACGCGGTGCGCGCGGTCCCGGGGGCCGGGAAGCCGCACCGGGCCCGGATGCGGAGAATAGCGGGGGCCTGGGACATCGATCTGGACATCGAGGTGGACGGGGGCATGACCGTCCGGGATTCCCACGAACTGGCCGGGGAGGTTGAGCGGCAGATCCGGACCCGGGTCGAGAACGTCTACGATATCGTGGTGCACGTGGAGCCCGCGGGAGCCTCGGGCTCGGAGTCCCACGAGGGGGGCGAGGGCTTCGGCTTGGACGAGGGGTGTCTGGGCGAGGACGGTGGACGGAAGGAAGGCAGGATTCCTTAGCCGGCGGGAGGCCGGCGGGGGCTGAAGAGGGAGTAGAGGAGGATGGCTCCCGCGGCGCCCACGTTCAGGGAGTCCACTCCCGGGGCCATGGGAACGGCGACGCTGGCGTCGCAGGCCTCGATGACCTCGGCGGGAAGTCCCCAGCCCTCGTTTCCCAGGACCAGGACCGCAGGGACCTCCCCCCGGGCGGACTCGGGGCTCAGGGCTCCGGGGCCGACGGCCGCAGCCAGGATCCGACGGCCCGCCCCGCGCAACAGGGAAAGGGAGCCCAGGTCCGCCTGCAGGATGGGGCGGATCAGGGAGTTGCCCATGGAGGTACGCAGGGCCTTGCGTCCGTAGGGATCGGCGCATCCGGGGCCGAGGAGGACGCCGCCGGCGCCCAGGGCCGCGGCGCTCCGGATCAGGGTGCCCAGGTTGTCCGGGTCCGTCACGTTCCACAGGAACAGAAGATCGCCGGACGGGATGCTCCCGGATTCCAGGGCGGGTATCGCCGGGCGTTCCGCGAGGGCCAGCACGCCCCGATGGAAGGGAAAGCCCGCCAGGGCCTCGATCTCGGAGCGGGGGAGGACCTGGACCTCGAAGCGGCCCTCCGCCCGCCCCTCCCATTCCCCCCGGGCTGAGGGCACGCAGAGGAGGGCCCGTATCCGGAGGCCCGCTTCCAGGGCTTTTTCCGCGACCAACCGGCCTTCGGCCACGAGCAGGCCCCGCCGCCGATAGTCGGCGTCCCGGAGACCCCGGAATATGTCCAGATCCATGGCTGCCTCCGGGAAAGCGCCGAGCGAAGTCCGCCCGGGAATACCTTTGCAAGTCCGCCGGGCGAGTATATAGTACTCGGGATTATATAACAGACTCGGCACAGAAAGAGCACCGATGAAAGAACGACCGGAACATCCCCTCATCCTCAAACTGATCGAGTCCGGGAAGCTGGAGTACCTGCTCAAGGGAGCGGGGGTTTTCCTGAAGGACTACTCCACGGGAAGCGGGTTCTGCAACACCCTCTGGAAAGAGTGCGGGTACGGGGAGGAGGACATGACCCGGGACCGCTGGGTGACCCTCATTCATCCCGACGACCGGGAGCGGGTCGTGGAGGCGGTCCAGCGGCTGCACGCAGGCAAGGGCGACTTCTTCTCGGACGAATACCGACTCCTCGATCACCGGGGACACTACAGGTGGGTTCGGTCCCGGGCCATCGTCCTGGAGCGCGCTCCGGATGGAATCCCGACCCTCTACCTCGGAATCGACACGGAGTTCACGGACCTCATGCAGAGGCTCGAGACCGAGAGGAACGAACGGGAGGAGATGGAGAGGCGCTACCTGGAAGCGGAAGCGCTGCGCCAGGCCAGCACGGTCGTGACGGCGGGGATCAATCCCCGGGAGTCCATCGGCCGCATCCTGGCCCAGA
>JBFZER010000117.1:0-3526 GCA_041306765.1 Spirochaetota bacterium
GTCCCGAGGTGGTCCGCGGCTTCTCCCACAGCCTGCGGGTCCTCCGGGTCTTCTCCGACGCGGAGAGCGCCGCCGCGGCCCCCGCTGTGGCGGAGATCCTGACCGGACTTGGCTGAACACCCAGAGGGAGTCCCCTGCGGCCGGGCCTAGCCTCCGACCCGGGCCGTCACGGTGAAAGCCGGGGAGGAAAGGGTACCCGTCGACAATCCCGGTGCGCAGGGCCGCGCCCGAGCGCCGGATCCCCGGCAACTTCACGGCCTTACCCTCAGTGGTTCCACCAGGGCCGCGATCTTTGCGGCGTAGGCGTCGCGGTTTTCCGCGTACTGGTCCCGCTCGGAGAAGCCCGCGGCGGCGAAGGGTTCCCGGCCGCCCTCCCGGGCCATGTTCCGGACGATCTTGTCCGGCCGGGTGTCCCCGGACACGGTCACGTAGGCCGGGGGAGGCAGGGTGCCCCGGAAGGTCCGGAGCCAGGAGCGGACCGGGGGCGAGAGGTTCCAGGACCAGACGGGGGTGCAGACGAAGACCGCTTCGTAGTCCGCGGGGTTCCGGACCGGAGGCAGGATGCGCGGGGCGGTGCGGAACGAGGACCGGGCTCCCGCACCGAAGTAACCCCAGAAGCCCCGGGGGGCCTCCCGGTCCTTTCGCTCCCGGATCTCCTCCAGGTCCGCGCCGCACAGGTCCGCCAGGTCCCGGGCTACCCGCTCCGTGGCGCCGCCCCGGGAGAAAAACACCACCAGGACCCTGCCCGCCCCCTCGACGGGGGGGACGGCTTCGAGGATCGAGGCCGGGGCGGCCGCCGCCGGGCTGGAACCGCTTGTGACGTCCGCCCGAGGTTCCGCCCGGGAGGCGCAGCCCGAGAGGACGGCCAGGGCGGCCGCGGCCAGAAACAGGGTCCGGATCATAAAACCATGATTCCGCTTCATACGCTCACCTCCAGGAATAGGAAAGGGTCTAAGCGGCGCACCCGTCCACGCACTCGCCGCAGAGGATGCAGTCGCTCGAGGCTATCCGGCCGGCCGCGAGCAGGCGGGAGACCGGCAGGCTCATGGGACAGGCCGCGTCGCAGCGGCCGCAGGAAACGCAGGATTCCGGCTTGCTCCGCACCCTCAGGGAGGGCAGGCCGAAGGCCAACTCCAGCCCCCGGACGCCTCCCGCCCTGCGGAACAGGAAGCCCAGGCCCGCCAGCCAGGAGCCCCGCCCCAGGAAGGCCGTGGTCAGGAGCAGGACCAGGAAGACTAGCAGGCTGCCCGTGACGATCCCGAGGCTTCCGCCCAGCATCGGGACCACAGGGGACAGGTAGTAGAAGAAGGCCGGAAAAAGGATGAGGGACAGGGTCGTGGCGGCGGCGCGGATCCTGCGCCGCAGGGGGACGGAATTCATCAAGGGCCTCCCGGATCGGATCTGCCCTCAATCTAGGACGGATGGAAAGGGGAATCCATGGGTGGAAACCATCATTTTACGGAAAAACGGCGGACTGGGGTTTCCTCCCGGGTCTCACGGTTCCAGACCCGCAGGGTCCTGGTTCGTGCTCCCGTCTAGGAGCCGCTCGATCAGCTCGGCCTCCCGGGTGTCACGAAGCTTGTGACGGACCCCGCAAAAAAACCGGTACACCCGGCCAGATGCTACACCTCGGGCTGGATCTTCGGGAAGAGCCCCACGTGCCGCTTGTCCAGGATCACGTTGTGGGCCTTCAGGCGGATCGAGTTGAGCCGGATGAAGCCCCGGGAGTCGGTCTGGTCGAAGCCGCCGGCCACGTCCATGCTCCCCAGTTCCTGGTTATAGAGGGAGGTGGGGGAAGACCGGGCGACGGCCATGACGTTCCCCTTGTACAGGGACAGGGTCACCGTCCCGTCGATGGCCTCCTGGGACTGGTTGAAGGCGGCCATGAGGAAGTCCATCTCCGGGGCGAACCAGAATCCGTTGTAGAGGTACTCCGAGAACTTGGGCTCCAGGGTCAGCTTGAGGTGCATGACCTCCTTGTCCATGGCGATCCCCTCGATGTCCCGGTGGGCGGCCCAGAGGATGGTGGCGCCGGGGCTCTCGTAGATGCCCCGGGACTTGATCCCCACGAAGCGGTTCTCGACCATGTCGATCCGGCCGATGCCGTTGGCCCGGCCCAGGTCGTTCAGATACTCGAACATCGCCAGGGCACCGGTGACCGATTCCTTCGAGCCCTGCCGGCCCACCCGCACGGGCAGGCCGTCCTTGAATTCGATTTCGATCCGGGTCTCCTCGTCCGGGGCGTCCCTGGGAGAGACCGTGCGGGAATAGATGTCCTCCGAGGCCGCCCGGGCGGGGTCTTCCAGGATGCCCGCCTCGTGGCTGATGTGCATCAGGTTCTCGTCCTCGCTGTAGGGCTTCTTGACCGTGGCGCTGACCGGGATGCCCTGGTCCTCGGCGTACTTGAGCATGTCCGAGCGGCCCTGGAACCGGGCCAGGTACTCGGCGTCCTTCCAGGGGGAGATGACCTTGAGCTCAGGGCCCAGGGCCGCGTAGGTCAGCTCGAAGCGGACCTGGTCGTTGCCCTTGCCCGTCGCCCCGTGGGCCACGTACTCGGCCCCCTCCTCGTGGGCGATCCGGACCTGGTGCTTGGCGATCAGGGGCCGGGCCAGGGAGGTTCCCAGGAGGTAGCGGCCCTCGTAGAGGGCGTTGGCCTTGAGGGCCTGGAAGATGTAGCCGGTGACGAACTCCTCCCGCAGGTCCTCGAGGTAGACCTTGGAGGCGCCGAGCTTTTGGGCTTTCTGGCGGGCCTTTTCGAAGTCCTCCTGCTGTCCCACGTTGGCCAGGAAGCAGATGACCTCGTAACCCTTGTTCAGGAGCCACTTGAGGATGACCGACGTATCCAACCCGCCCGAATAAGCCAAGACAACCTTCGCGCCCATGACGATTCCTCCCGAGTACAGAAGTACGCCGGTTCTGGTACCTGGCGATGTTTCTACTGAACGATACACAAAATCATACCGATCCGGGGACGGAGAGTCAAACCCCCGCGGGATGCCGTGCCGGCGCGGCATTTCACACAGGTTTTTCGCCGGATCCTGATGAATCCGGGATATACTGGGCCGATTCCGGATCGGCAGCCTCGGCATCTGGAAAATGCCGGATGCGGGCACTTCACCCAGGACGACGCAAGGAACCGGTTGCTATGGAAGAAAGAAAAATTCGGATCATCGGGGCCGGGGTGGCCGGCCTCTGCGCGGGAATCTACGCCCGCCTGAACGGGTACGAGGCCGAGATCCACGAGGCCCACTCCGTGCCCGGGGGACTCTGCACGGGCTGGCGGCGCTCCGGGTATACCTTCGACGGATGCATCCACTGGCTGCTGGGCGCCTCCGCCTCCTCCCCGTTCCATCGCTACTGGACCGAGCTGGGGGTTCTGCCCGGAACCCGGATCGACGTCTACGACGAACTCCTGCGGAGCGAAAGCGAGGACGGCAGGACCGTGGTCCTCCACGCCGACGCGGACCGCCTGGGAGATCACCTGGCCGCCCTGTCTCCCGACGACGCCGTCCGGGTAGCCGAGCTG
>JBFZER010000118.1:0-4557 GCA_041306765.1 Spirochaetota bacterium
GCGGTTCTATACACGGCGCCCATCCCGAGCCGTAAACACGTAACTCTCCCGTCTCCGGGTGTAGTTGAATATATTGAAAAAAACCGCCCGTGCCTCTAGATCTCGATCCCGAACAGGGCCCGGACCGCCAGACCCACCAGGAAGGAAAAAGCCGAGACGCCCAGGGAGATGCCGGCCATCTTCAGGAAGCGCTGGCGGAAGTCCAGGTCCTTGGCGACGGCCGCCGCTATCCCCGTGACGATGCCGCTGACCGCCACCAGGGGCCCGTTCCGCAGGGCGAAGGTCAGACCCAGGGTCCGGGCCAGGAGGAAGAAGAAGCGGACCTTGCCCATCCGGGGCTGGGCGTCCACCCCGGAGACCTTCTTCCAGAATTCGTAGTGCTCCCCCTCGGCCCGGGACATGTCCCGCAGGGTCCGCCTAGTGTTACGAAGATTGTGAAACACAGCGGCCGCCCGGGAATCCCGGCCAAAGCGGGGATCGCGTCGGAATCAAATAATAATTCTATATATAGAGACATTTTGCCCTCTTGACCTTCCGATAATTCCGGATTTAATCTTCCCGGAATCTCGAGCAGGCTTCCAGGGTTCCTCGCCCGCGGAGACGCGGGCGGCAGGGTCTGAGCGGGGCCGGGAGATTGCCGTGTCCATCATAACTGTCGAGGGATTATCCAAGACATTCCGCACCCGGATCCGGGCGGAAGGCCTGGGAGCCTCCTTCCGAGCCCTCGCCCGGCCCGAGTACCGCACAGTCCAGGCGGTCCGGGACGTCTCGTTTTCCGTGGAGGAGGGCGAAGTCGTGGCCTTCCTGGGCCCGAACGGGGCGGGCAAGTCCACGACCATCAAGATGCTGACCGGCATCCTGACCCCCAGCTCCGGGGAAGCCCGCGTCCTGGGCATGGACCCGTGCCGGGACCGCACCCGGCTGGCCATGGGCATCGGGGCGGTGTTCGGCCAGAAAAGCCAGCTCTGGTTCCATCTGCCTCCGTCGGATTCGTTCCTCCTTCTAGGAGCGATCTACGAGATTCCCGCCCCGGACCTCGCACGCCGCAAAGCTGACCTGGTGGAGCGCTTCGGGATCGGCCCGTATATGGACGTGCCGGTACGCAAGCTCTCCCTGGGAGAGCGGATACGCTGCGAGATCGCAGCCAGCCTGCTCCACGCCCCCCGGGTGATCTTCCTGGACGAGCCCACCATCGGCCTGGACGTGGTAGTCAAGCGGGAGATCCGCGCCCTCCTTTCGGAACTGCGGGCCCGGGAAGGAGTGACCATCTTCCTCACCAGCCACGACATCGGAGACATCGAGAAGATCTGCAAGCGCGCGATCATCATCCACCACGGAGCCGTGGTGGTGGACGAGTCCATGAAGACCCTGAAGCACCGGGCCCTGGCCCGTAAGTACATCGGTGTGAAGTACGCGACCCCCGTTGACCTGGAGCTCCCGGGTCTGTCCCCGGTGAAGCGCACCGAGGACGCGGCCAGCTTCGTCGTGGACACCCGGAAGCACAGGCTCCAGGAGGTCATCCGCGCCCTGGTAGACCGGGGGGAGGTCCTGGACCTGACGGTGGAGGACGAACCCCTGGAGGACATCATCGCCGATGTGTTCCGGGGCCGCACCGAGGAGGAGGCCCGGGGCGCCGCCCGGGCGGGCGGGGAAGCGGAATCGTGAGCGGCCTCGGAATCTCCGGGCGGCGCGGTCCGCTAGCCGCCGCCTTCCGCAAGTATTCCACCGCAGGCTTGGTGAGCATGCGCAGCCGCCTGGCCTATCCCGCCGCCTTCGCGGGGAGCCTCCTCACCTACGGTCTGTTCGTGTTCGTATTTTCCCGGATCTGGGCGTCCATCTACGCAGGCCGGGCCGAGATATCAGGCTACGACAGGGCCATGATGGTGTGGTACTTCATCACCGCGGAAATCTCGGTCTTCGGCTTCGGCAGGTTCTACTATTCCCTTTCCGAGGATATGAAGAGCGGGCAGGTGGCCTACCTCCTGTCCCGGCCCTACGGCTTCACGGCCTACCACTTCTCCCAGGCCCTGGGTCCGGCCCTGGCGGATTGCCTGGTGCTGGCCGCGGAGGGAGCCCTGCTGGGGAGGATCCTGGCGGGTCCCTTCCCCGTGGCCTCGATTCCCCAGGCCGCCGCCCTGGTCCTGTCCCTGTTGCTGGCCGGGTCCCTGCAGTTCTTCCTCCAGTTCTCCATCGCGATGACCGCATTCTGGATCGAGGAGAACGCGGCGATCTTCTGGATCTTCCAGAAGATCGCCCTTGTGGTGGGGACCTTCCTGCCCCTGGAGTTCCTTCCGGGCGCCGTCGCGGCGGCGGCAAGATGGACGCCCTTCCCCTACCTCTCCTGGGCTTCCGCTCGCATCGCCGTGGCCTGGTCGCCGGGGGAGGGTCTGCGCCTGCTGGCGCTCCAGGCGGCCTGGACCGCGGCGGCCGCCCTGCTGTGCCGGTGGGTGTTCGCGGCCGGGCGCGGCAAGATCACGGTCAACGGAGGCTGAGCATGGGAAAAAACCGATCCGGCCGTCCGGCGGCCTACCTCCATTTCCTGGGAGCTGCCTTCGCGGCGAACCTGAAAGCGGTCGCGGAATACCGGGTATCCTTCCTGGTCCAGGTCTTCGGCATGATGTTAAACAACGCGGCCTTCGCCGTGTTCTGGGCCGCCCTGATCGCCCGGGCCGGGACGGTCGGAGGGTACGGATTTACGGATGTCATGATCATATGGGCCCTGACCTCGACCTCCTTCGGCATCGCCCACGTCCTATGGGGCAACGTGCGGAGCCTGGGTCCCATCATCCAGCGAGGCGAACTGGACGTGTACCTCCTCCAGCCGAAGGATGTGTTCCTGAACGTCCTGTCCTCCCGCACCGTGGTGTCCGCCTGGGGAGACCTCCTGTACGGATACCTGGTCTTGGCCTTCCTGCCCGGAACGGGGCCGGAGCGCCTCGCGCTCTTCACCCTCCTGACCCTGTCCGGGGCGGTCATTTTCGCCGCCGTGTTCTCCGCCGCGGAGAGCCTGACCTTTTTTCTGGGCAACGCGGGCCCCCTCTCGTCCGCGGTGACGGAATTCCTACTGTCCTTTTCCCTCTACCCCGAGACCGTCTTCGATCCCGGGATGCGATGGATTTTCTACACCCTGCTTCCCTCAGGCTTCATAGCCTTCATGCCCCTTTCGGTGTACCGGAATCTGGATTGGCCCCTGGTGCCCGGTTTGGCCCTGGTGGCGGCCGCCTACGCCGCTGCAAGCTACGGGCTCTTTCGCCTTGGCCTGCGGCGGTACGAGTCGGGAAACCAGGTCGGAACCCGGCTTTAGTGTTACGAACCTTGTAAAATCATTGACCGGTATCCGAAAGTAACCTAGGCCGATGCATACAGGGGAAGGTACTCCTGCCCTGCCTTGAGGGGTGTCTGATACCCCTTCACCCAGATCCTCCGGTGGCACTCCGTCAGGTGAGTCCTGCTTAGAAACGCCCTCCGGTTGAACATCTCAATAAGACCTTCCTCGATCCTTCTTCGGGGTATCCCCGCCTCCTCCCCATGCACCCAGTCCTCCTTTATCTTTCCCCCGACCCGGTACCTCTTCCGATAATTATGATGAATTAGGTAACACCACAGGCGGGTCATCCCATTAGATACGTTCCGGCTGAAGCAGACCGTCTCTCGGTGGTGGTTAGCCTGGTCCTTCCGAATCTCCCGATCCAGGTAGTTCGAGGCGAACAGGGGGTTTGAGTAAGTCCTTGGCAGCTTGGAGTGGACCTGGAGGTGGGCGACCCTGTGAGACTCGTCCTGGTCTAGAAAAAGGGGATGTCGATACAGGACTTGCTGGTATTCCCTTTTTTCGTCGGTAATTAACACAAGTGGGTATCCTCCCCGAGCTCCTCGATCATCGCTTACCCCATCCAAAATTTCCCGAAAGGTCCTTTTTACAGCTCCCCGCTCGAAGGACACCTGAGGGTAGAGCTCATCTACCCGTTCTTTCTGGGAGGCCGTCCGGGTGCCGGACCTCCTACGGGTGGCATGGCTCACATCCAGGACGAACCGAGAATCCGAACTGATCGACAATGTGATCTCATTCGGAAAAAATTGGGACACATCGAAGGAAACAAGGCCGTCAATGCAGACGGGCTCTTTCGGATTCACGAATCGGCGAAGATGGGCATGGAGTGCGATGCCCTGGCGGGCCAACCGGTCAAGGCGGTTCTGGACCGTACCGCAGGAAAGTCCGAGATTTCGGCTCAGGGCTCGGAGGCCTTCGGAGGAAGCGTGGCGGCAAAGTAGGTCTGGGTAGTTCACCGTGCGCTTGGCGTAATAGTCGAGGGCAAAGGACTGAGGAGAGAAGGTCCTGCCGCAGGATCTGCAGCGAAACCGAGGGACGAGGCCGAAGGTGCGGGTGGGATAGAAGCCGAACGGAGTGAACCAACCCGGAGGAGGTTCGCTTAAGTGCAGTTCGCACAAGGGATTGGGGCAGAATGGGAACGAGAACATAGGTACCTCCTTGAGGCGCGAAGCTTCCTTCCCATATACCGTTCGATTCCACCTCCCCGCTTGTGTATTCACAAGGTTCGT
>JBFZER010000119.1:0-11809 GCA_041306765.1 Spirochaetota bacterium
GATTCACCTTCATGATCAGGTTCGTCCGGGAGAAGAACTTCGTCGAATGACTTGAGTTTCCATGACTGATCGGAGCGTACGCGGCATCGTGGTTGTGCCCCAAAGCGGCATAAGACGAGTCGTGATTATGGGTCTTGGCCGCATACGCCGCATTGTGGTCATGTCCGACTGTGGAATAGGATGAGTCGTGGTTGTGAGCCTTGGCCGCATACGCGACGTCGTGGTTATGTCCGACTGCGGCATAGAACGAGTCGTGATTGTGGTCGCCGGCCGCGTATTCTCCGTCGTGGTCGTGCCCATCCTCGGAATACCCGACCGGGGCCGCGGCGGCCGGGGTCGACGTGTTCCACACCTGGGGCGCCCAGGGGCCGCCGGTCGAGCCGCCGGAGGGGCAGGTGATCTTGGCCTCCCGGTCCGCGATGAGGGCCGAGGCGTTCTGGAAATTGAGGTGGCTGACCCAGCCGGTGTCCGCGGTGCTGCTCACTTTCACGAGACAGCGGCGGCAGATCCGGCAGAAGGGCCAGGGCCGGCAAGGCCAGCAGTGGCAGCAGCAGAGGCAGCAGCGCAGGCGCTCGACGAGCTCCTCCAGTTCCTCCCGGCCGATCTTGTTCCCCAGGATCGCTGTGCCGAAGGTCTTCTGGACGGGGCGGACCGTCAGGCCCCCTCCCTTCGGCGATTTTGCGGCCCCGGCCTTCGCCGTCCTGGGATCGATCAGGTGCAGGGGTATCCTGCCCGTGGACAGGGGCGTTCCAAGGTCCAGGGCGTCCTCGAAGTCGCCGAAGAGGGCCGCGGGGACCTTCTCGACCAGGCCCGCGGCCTTGGCGGACCAGGCCTTTCCGGGCTTCAGCGCGTCGAACCTGTCCAGGAAGTCGATGATCTGGGCGGGGACTGCGGGGGCCACGCCGGGTATCGGTGCCGCGGCGCCGGGCAGGGGCTTCCGCGGAGCGGCTTTGGATGGTACGACGGTCTTCTTGTCGGCCTGGGGCTTCCCGGGCGCGGGCTTCTTCACAGCCGCGGGCTTCTTTTGGGCCGCCGGCTTGGCCGTTTTCGGGGCGGTCTTCTTCGCCGAAGGTGCGACGGTCGGTTTCTTGTCGGTCTTCGGTTTTCCCGGGATTCCGGGTTTTGTCGCGGGTTTCCTGCTGGCAGCCATGACGTTCTCCTTTTTTTCCGGATGGATCGTCTCGGCCGCCCCGGGCGGGAACCGCCGCGACGTATGGAGAATCGTACCACCCCTGAGGCGGGGGCGCAACGCTTCGGCAGGAATCGGGGCGGCCTCCTTCCGGCGGGCCGCCCGTACCGGATTACTTCTTCGGCATCTCCACCTTGTACGCCGGAAGGTTCGGGCGCTCGATTTCAAGGACCGCGGAGGACTTGGTCAGCGGCTTGGTGATCTTGTAGGTCCGTCCGGCGGCCTCGCAGGCGAAGGTGATGAAGGGGCCGTCGCCGCCCGCTCCCACCTTGAAGTCCTGTACGCCCGCAGAACCGAAATCGAACAGGACGTCCCCGGCGGGGGACAGGATGCGGATGTTGCCGGAAGTGAATTCCCAGACCGCGTCGTAGTTGGCGTCCAGCCAACTGCCGACCGGGAAGCTGCCCAGGTTGATGCCCTGGGCCGCCGCGGGGGCCAGGGCCAGAAGGACAGCCAGGGTTGCGAGGGTAAGTCGTTTCATCGAGGTCTCCTTTGGATTCGAGTGTTGGACCTCCGGGGCTAGGAATGCGTACCCCCGGTAGGGCCAGGATTCAATATACTCATTCATTCACCCCCCGGAAACGGGCAGCGCTTCCTGAGAGGGTGCGTGGAATTCCCCGGGCGCTTATCGCACCACGAAGGTCGTCATCGCGACGGGTACTCCCGCCATCTCGATCTTCAGGGTGTAGGTATCCGGCGCCCAGTTGTAGGGATTCGGGGACCCCCAGCCGTTGTACATCCGGAACCAGGTCCAGCCGGTCTGTAGATTTGCGGCAAGGCTCTGTATCGTGAGCACGGTCCCGTTCGACCGCAGTATCGTCGCGTCCACGGGCAGGGTCATGTTCTGGGAGACAGGGGCGGCGAACTCCAGGAACATGTCCCAGTTGATGAAGCGGGTGTATGCGCTGAAGAAGGTCACCGCGTAGATCCGCGACTCCGGCGGCGGAATCCCCGGGCCGCTCTCGAACATGGCCAACTGGGCCCGGGAGACCCGGGGCACGGCGGTCAGCGGTACCGGGGGGCCGGGGCGGGAGACCGCGGGCGGGGAGGCCAGGGCAGAGGAGGGGCTGCCCATGATCCCCGCGGCCAGGGAATTGAGTTCCCCGGACAGGGCGTCCACGCTGGCGGCGGTGACGTTCCGGGCGGCCACCACGGTGCCGCTCACCAGGTCGATGAGCTTGACGTTGAGGTAGGGCCGGCCCCCCAGCTTGCCGGCGGCGCCCAAGGCGATGGTGTTCGCGGGCACCAGCTTGCCGATGGCCACGGCCTTGGCGGGGTCGTTGAAGTCCGCAAGGACGTACTGGTGGGCCTTCAGGATCTCCTCGACCTTGGTCTGTTCCACGATCTCGCAGAGCTTGGTGTTCTGCAGGGCCGTCTCGAAGAAGAGGGTCAGGCCGCGGACGTCCGCCGCTGCCAGGCCGTCGTTGTCGAAGGGGAGGACCGCGACCCGCCGGATCTGGCCGAAGGCGGCCAGGGAAGCGAGGAGGAGGGCGCCGGCCGCCAGGAAGCGAGGTATCCGCATGGACGACTCCTATTGCCTAAACTGTAGGACCGAAGCGCCTCGATGGCAAGCGCCAATCCCGGAATCCTGTATTCCCTGAGGGCGCTTTGTTGAGCGGCACAATAAAGAAATGTGTGATTATGGAATTTTTAAAGGAAATTTACTTGCGGGATCGGTGTTGCTATGCATAGAATACCGGCATCACAGAAAGATTGCTGCGAATAATAAAAAAGGTCATGGAGGGCGGCATGAACGATTCGGAAACCGACGGGTCCCCGGTCCCGGACAGTCCGGGAAGGGTCGATCCCGCACGAACCTCGGGCCGGTCCGGTGCCGGGAGACCGGGGGCGGGATCGATATCCCGCAGCGAGGACGACCTCCGTGCGCGGCTCGCGGAGAAGGAAACCCTTCTTCGGGAGGTCCACCACCGCGTAAAAAACGACATCGGCATTCTCACCAGCTACCTGTCCCTGCAAGCCGATCGTCTTCCTGCCCGGAGCCCGGAAAGGATGATCCTCCTGGAGGCCCGGAGCCGGGTGGGCGGCATGGCCCGCCTATACAGCCGGCTGTCCACTGCGGAGGACTACGGCGAGCTCCCAGCGGGGGAGTACCTCCGGGACTTGGTGGAAGAGCTCCGGTGCCTGGAGCCGGACCCCGACCGGGTGGAGATCCGGGCGGATCTGGAGGATGTCTCTCTGGATTCGAAGAAGCTCTACCCCCTGGGCATGGCGGTCAACGAACTGGTGGCCAACGCGATCAAGCACGCCTTCCCGGAAGGAAGGAGGGGGGTCGTGACCGTGAGCCTCCGCAGGGGGGCCGACGGGGCGGTGGTCGCGACGGTGGAGGACGACGGCATCGGGATGCCGAGGGGCGAAGACCTGCGGGAAGGTCTAGGCAGGGCCCTGGTGCCGGCCCTGGCCGCCCAGATCGGAGGCGCCATCGAGGAATCGGTCCCCCCCGGCGGGGGGAGCGCCTTCCGGATCCGCATCCCGCAGGGCCAGGGCTTCCGAGCTTAGCCGGGCCTTTTCCAGAAGCCGGGCCGTCAGGGGCACGCCCAGGGCCGCCAGGTGCCCCAGGGGCCGGCGCCGGGGGTCCGAGCCCCGGAGCCGGGCCGCTTCGTCCGCCCGGGAAAGCTCGTACCGAGCCCAGGGAAGGAAGACGAGGGCGAGGGCCGCCGCCAGGGCCGCCCGCCCGCCCGCCGGGCCGAGGGGCCGCAGCAGGGCCTCCAGGGCCTCCCGTATCTCCTCGACCCGGGTGCTCCGGGACAGCCATTGGGCGGAGGCCAGGACCAGGAGGAACGCGAAACTGCGCCGAAGGCCCGGAGCCCAGGCCGCCAGGAATTCCGCCGCTCCCCCGGCCAGCCGCGGCCAGGCCTCCGGAAGTCCCGCGGCCGCGGGCAGCAGGATCACGCCGAGGAGGGCCCCGAGCCCGGCAATCCACCGGCCCCAGTGAACCCCCGCGAGGATGCCCAGGGCCAGGATCGCCGCCGCGGGAACCAGGATGCCCGGCCCGGGAGCCAGGAAGACGGCTCCCTGGAGGGCCAGGTAGAGAGCCAGCCGGGCGCGATAGTCCGCGGGGACGGGACGTCTCCGGAAGACGGGCCCGCTCGTGATGCCCGGGTCCCCGCCGGTCCTCAGCTCAGCCACGTCATTTCCCCCAGCCGTTCGGTTCCGCCCGGGGGCCTGCGCAGGCCCAGGGCCGGGAGGCGGTCCCAGAGCTCCCCGGGCGAGCCGTCCGCGGCCAAGCGGCCCGAGTCCAGGACAGTCAGGCGGTCCGCGTGGGCCAGGCACTTCTCCAGGTCGTGGGTCACCAGGAGGACCCCCACGCCCCGATCCCTCAGCTCGAGGAGGACCCGAAGGAGCCCCGACGCCCCTGAGAGGTCCAGGCCGTTGAAGGGCTCGTCCAGGATGACCAGGTCCGGTTCCGCCGCCAGGGCGGAGGCGATCGCCAGGCGTCTCTTTTCGCCCCCGGACAGGGCCGCCGAGAGCCGTTCCTCCGAACCGGACAGGCCGACCGCCTCCAGGGCCCGGGCGGCCCGGCGCCCGCGCTCCCCCCGGTCCGGCACGCTCCGCCGGATCCCGAACTCGACGTCCTCCCCGACGCTTATCCCGAGGATCTGGTGCTCCGGCTCCTGGAACACGAATCCCACCCGGCGTCGGGTTTCAGCCAGGCACCGTTCGATCGGTACGCCGTCCACCAGGACGGAGCCGGCCTGGGGACGCTCCAGGCCCACGAAATGCCGGGCCAGCACGGTCTTGCCGCTGCCGTTTGCGCCGGACAGGACCGCGAAGCAGGGGGTCCGGAGCTCCAGGGAAACCCCGTCCAGGGCCTTCCTGCCGTCCGGGAAGATCCGCACGAGCCCCCGGACTTCCAGCCTCACCGGTCCTCCCGGGAGAAGTGCCGTCCGAGCACCGGCTTCAGGGCCCGGACCAGGAGGGCGGCGGCGGCGGCCTTCACCAGGTCCCCGATGAAGTAGGGGGACATCATCGCGGCCGCCGCGGCCATCGTGGACGTCCCGGCGGCCAGGACGCGCCGCAACCAGGGCAGGCCGATCGCGTACAGGGCCAGCACCCCCGCGGCCGCTGCCAGGAAGGACCGGGCGGCCCCCCAGGATTTCCGATCGGCCAGGGCGCCGGTCACCAGGGCTGCGGCCAGGTACCCGACCAGGAAGCCCCCCGTAGGTCCCAGGAAATGGCCCAGGCCGCCGGCCCCGTTGGCGAAGACCGGCAGGCCCAGGGATCCCAGGAGCAGGTAGACGCCCACGGAGACGCCCGCCCCCCGGGGTCCCAGCAGGAGCCCCGCAAGGAGCACGAAGAACACCGCCGGCGAGACCGGGGGAAGGGGGGGCGGCAGGGGAATCGAGAACACGGCGCCCACGGAGATCAGGGCGGCGAATAGGGCGGAGGTCGCCAGGTCTGCGGTCTTCAAGGTTCCTCTCCTTCATAGGTCATCTTCCGGCATTCCCCCAGGGCCAGGGGCGGGAGTCGGCCTGCGCAGGCCAGTTCCCCCCGGGGGGTGAAACCCCGGGGAAGGATCTCCAGGATCCTGCCGTCCCAGAGTTCGGCCCGGGCCGGGCGTTTCCGGGGCGGTTCGATGGCGGCCCAGCGCCGCGGGTCGGTACCGGGGGATTCGCACCAGTCCCGGAGGTCCGCGGCCAGTGCCCGGACCAGATCCCGCCTCCGGGGAGCGCTCGGGGCCAGCTCGTCCAGGCCGACCGCCGTCCGGTCCTCCAGCCGCACCGGGGCCCCGTTCAGTCCGATGCCCAGGACATAGAACTCCGCCCGGTCCAGGCCGCCGAAGGATTCCGCCAGGATGCCGCCGAGCTTGCGCCGCCCCGCGACGATGTCGTCGGGCCAGCGGAAGGAGACCCCCCGCACACCCGCGGTTCCGAGGATGTCCAGGAGGATGCGGGCCGCCTCCAGGACCAGGGCCCCCGCACAGGCGGGCGGGAGGGCGGAGCGGAGCACCAGGGAGAGGTACAGACCCCCGGGCGGGCTTTTCCATTCCCGGCCGCCCCGGCCGCGGCCGGAGCTCTGGCTCAGGGCCAGCACCGCGGCACCCGAGGGGGCTCCCCGGAAGCCCCAGTCCCGGGCTTCGTCCATGGTGGATCCCGCCCGGGCCAGTACCCGGACCGGCGGCGAATCACCTGCCGTCCGTGAGTCTTCGACCCGGGCAGGAGAACCTCTTCCCGGCACGGCGCCGTCCCCGAGGTCGGCGGGGGCCAGACCGTCGTCCCCGGCCAGTTCGTAGCCCCTGCGGCCCGCCTCGATCCGGTAGCCCCAGGCCTTCAGGGCGGCGATCCGCTTCCAGAGGGCCACGCGGCTCACGCCGAGATCCCGGGACAGGCGCTCACCGGACACCGGGCCGTCGGATTCCCGGAGGCGCCGGAGCAGAATCCTGTCCGACCGAGAGCCGTCTTCGCGCATCCGGACCTCCGGGTCGTGATTATGTTAACCATTCGTATTGGTTCTTGGTTAACGTATTTCAGGATGCATTGAAGGGAGCGCGCCGGTCAAGCCCCGGCACGGGGCGTCGCAAGGTCCGGTGCCGATCCGGCCGGGGCTCCTGCGCGCGGGCCTTTCCGGAGACCCGTTACGCCGCCGGCGGCCCGGTTTCTTTATTGACAGGTCCTGATTCCGCCGATCATTATCAGAGAACCCGATGTACGACAACTCCAGGAACCGCCGATGGACGCAAACCGGAAGCACGACCACTCCACAGCGGCCCGCCATGCATGACGGCGGCGCCCTGGATCCGTCGGCCTCCTTCATCGCCGTCGGGGGCCCGGCCAGGCCGGATGCCGCCGACGGCGGCGCGTCCGCGGAGGCGTTCCGGGACGCGAAGCGCATCAAGCGCAGGGACCTGGTCAACCTGCTGAACCTGGTCCATTTCCGGGAAGGCACGATCTTCGTGCGCTTCCAGAGCCCGGACGGCGGGGACGGCTTCTACCAGAGGGCCCACCCCCTGCCCAGCGACGGAGACACCCTCGCGTGCCGCTGGACTTCCAAGGGGCCGACGCCGGACAAGCTGAAAACCCATGTCTGCCGCAGCCTTCTCATAAGCGACGGCCGGATCCACGCCTCCGTCCCCGTGGAAACGATGGAACTGGATGACCGGGGTATCGTAGTGCGGCTGTCCCATCCGGGGGTCCAGGAGAGCGTGCGGACCCTGGAACGCCATCCCGGCGCCGGCGTACGGGCGCGCATCCTGCAGTGCGGCATGGCCTGGGAAGGCGGCCTCGAGGACTTCAACGGATTGAGCCTGGGGGTGCTCCTGGACGAGGGCCCGGGGGCCTCCCGGAACTGGCTGAACCCCGACCAGGAGGTCACGCTCCTGCTGTTGCGGGACGGCACGCTCCTGTTCAGCGGGGAATGCGGCATCCTCCGCATGGACCGGGGCGCCGAGGAGCGGCGGCTGGCCCTGGCTCCGAGCCGGGGGAACATCCAGCGCTTCAAGCCCCGGGAGTACCGGAGCCAGCGGCAGGAGCTGGCGCCTCCGCCGGCGGTGCGGTTCACCCACCCCCTGTCGGGCCATGCCGTCTTCCTCAAGGCGGAGGACATATCCGGCATGGGGCTGTGCGTGGAGGAGTTCTTCGAGCAATCCTCCCTGTTCCCGGGGCTGATCATCGAGGACCTGACCGTGGAGCTGGCCGGAAGCCTCCTGGCGGGGTGCCGGGCCCAGGTGCTCTATGTGAACGTGAGCCAGAAGCCTGACGGCCGTCGGGTCTCCCGAAGCGGCCTGGTGTTCCTGGACCTGGAGGCCCGGGACCAGGTGCGGCTCTCGTCCGCGATCCACTCGTCCATCGACGGCCGGCTCAGCGTCTGCGGCCGTGTCGAGATGGGGGAACTCTGGCAGTTCTTTTTCGAGTCCGGTTTCATCTACCCCTCCAAGTACCTTTCCCTCCAGGCCCACAAGGAGGAGTTCAGCCGGATCTACGGGAAGCTGTACCAGGAAAGTCCGTCCATCGCCCGGCACTTCTTCTTCCGGGACCGGGGCAGGATCTTCGGCCACATGTCCATGCTCCGGTTCTACCCCGAATCCTGGCTCATCCACCACCACGCGGCGTCCCGGGACGGCTACGGTCCCGCGGGGGTGAGCGTCCTGGAAGAGGCGGGGCGCTTCACGAACGACTTTCACCTGCATCCGAGCACCCGGATGAACTACCTGATGTGCTATTACCGCCCGGAAAACCGCTTTCCCGCCCGGGTCTTCGGGAATGTGGCCAAGGACATCGCGGATCCCAAGGGTTCCTCCGTGGACGCCTTCGCCTACCTGCCCCTTCCGGCCCCGGCCGACTCGGGTCCGGCGGCCTTCCAGCTCTTCCCCGCCCGGGCGGACGACCTCGCGGAGCTCGCCCGGAGCTACCAGGGGAGTTCCGGCGGCTTGGCCCTGGAAGCCCTGGGTCTGGCGCGGTGGGACGGATCCGACGCCGGACTCTCCGCCGAGTACCGCAGGCAGGGATTCCGGCGGGACCGCCAGGTCTACAGCCTCCGGACCGGAGGCGCCCTGGCGGCGGTGATCCAGGTAACGGTGTCCGACCTGGGCCTCAACCTCTCGAACCTCACCAGCTGCATGCACGTCCTGGTGCTGGAGCCCGAGCGCCTGGAGCCCGCGACCCTGTTCGCGGCCCTCGACACCCTCCGCGGCCAGTATTCCGACGAAACCCCGCCCGTCCTGGTCTATCCCGAGGATTACCTGGACAGGTATTCGGTGCCCTATGAAAAAAAATACGTGTTGTGGGTATTGGATACCTCTTACTCGGACGGCTACTTCGAGTCCGTCCGCAGCACTTTCAGGAGATCCTTCCGTGAACAAGACGACCGACGGCCCGGTTCGGACTGACGACGAGCCGCTGTATAACAGCAAGATCATCTCCAACTACCTGAAGCTCCTGAAGCGCAGGTACCCCTTCGTGGACGTCGCCGCCCTGCTCTCCCGGGCGGGCATGGCACAGCACCAGGCGGGAGACGAGGGACACTGGTTCACCCAGGTCCAGGTCGACCTGTTCTACGAGGGGGTGGTCAAGGCCACCGGCGAGTCCGGAATCGCCCGGGAGGCGGGCCGGTACAGCGCCTCGCCGGAGGGGCTCGGGCGTCTCTACCACTACGTCCTGGGGCTCTCCAACCCGGCAAAGGCCTTCGAACTCATCAGCAAGCTGGCGGGGCGGATGACCCGATCCACCCTGTTCGAGTCCCGGACCCTGAGCCGGAAGGAGATCGAGCTGGTGGTGACCCCCCGGGAGGGGGTTCGGGAAAAACCCTACCAGTGCGAGAACCGGATCGGGTACTTCGAGGCGATCCTGTCCGGCTTCAACAGCCGCAAGCCGCGCATCGAGCACCCGGAGTGCGTCTTCCAGGGCGGCCAGGCCTGCCGGTACCGCATATCCTGGGACGATTCCTTCTCCGTCGTCCTCCGGGTTGGCCGTCTGGGCTTCGCCGCCGCCTGCGTGCCGATCCTGGCCGCCGCGGCGGCGTATCGGGGCGGTCCGGGCTTCCTGCAGACCGCGGCGATCCTGGCGCCGATCCTGCTTGCCGTCTCCCTGGTCAAGGAGCAGGTCCAGTTCCGCGAGCTCAACTCGGTCATCGAGCACCAGAGGCGGACCTCGGAGCGCAGCTTCGAGGACTTCGAGCGGGTGTACAACAACGCCCTGATGGGCAAGGAGATCGGACACGTCCTTTCGGCTTCCACGGATATCGACGCCATGCTGGCCAAGGTGATGGAGATCCTGAGCCAGCGGGGGGACTACGACCGGGGGATCATACTCCTGGCGGACGAGGAGAAGCGCAGCCTGGCATTCCGGGCCGGGTTCGGCTACACCGAGGAGCTATACAAGGAGGTCCGGGCCGCGCGATTCAGCCTCTTCAAGCCCGAATCGCGGGGCGTATTCGTAATCTGCTACCGGGAGCGCAAGCCCTTCCTTGTCAACGACGTGGCCCAGATAGAAAACGAGATATCCGCGCACAGCCTGGAATTCCTCCGGAAGCTGGGTTCCAAGTCCTTCATCTGCTGTCCCATCCTTTTCGAGGACCAGTGCCTGGGGGTCTTGGCGGTGGACAACATGCAGAGCAAGCGGCCCCTGCTGGAGAGCGATCTCAACCTGCTCATGGGCATAGCCCCGGAGATCGGCCTCACCCTGAACAGCGCCTTCTTCGCGGAGGAGCGGGAACGGCAGTTCCGGTCCATCCTTCGGACCCTCGCGGCCAGCATCGACGCCCGGGACAGCCTGACGGCGGGCCATTCGGAGCGGGTCACGGAGTACGCGATCGCGATTTGCGAGGAGATGAACCAGGCGGCGGAGTTCACCGAGGTGATCCGCGTAGCCGCCCAGCTCCACGACTACGGCAAGATCGGCATCAAGGATTCCATCCTGAAGAAGAGCGGCCCCCTGACCGGCAAGCAGAGGGAGGAGATCAAGACCCATGTCGTGAAGACCCAGGATATCCTGAGCCGGATCAACTTCTCGGGAAGCTACCAGCAGGTCCCCTTCATCGCCGGGTCCCACCACGAGCGCCTGGACGGAACGGGCTATCCCCGGGGCCTCCGGGGCGAGGAGATCCCCCTGGGCGCCCGGATCCTGGCAGTGGCGGACTTTTTCGAGGCCATCACCGCCAAACGCCACTACCACGAGCCCCTGCGCTTCGAGGAGGCCGTGGAGACCCTGAAAAAGGAGGGAGGCCGGCACCTGGACGATACCGTCATCGAGGCCTTGTTGCGTGCCATCGCGCGGAACCGGGCATCCGTGCCCGGCGCCGCGGCCGTGCACGATTCGGCCGCGGGGCTGCCCGGGACAGCGGTTCCCGGGATCACCGCGGGACCCCGGAAGTCCCAGGATGTCCCTATAGTGTTACGAAGCTTGTGAAGGCTTCTGGTAACGGAAAAACCACGGACTAGGCCGCTGCATAGCGGGGGATATAGTCCTGTTCGGATTTGAGTGGCGTCGGATACTCCTTCATCCAGATCTTCCGTTGGGCTTCCGTCAAGTGAGTCCGGCTCAGGAATACCCTCCGGCTGAACATCCAATCCAATCCCGACTCGATCTGTGCCCGGGGTATCCCCGCTTCCTCCCCGTGGACCCGGTCCTGGTCAACCCTCCCCCGGATGCGAAACCGTTTCCGATAGTTGTGATGTACCAGGTAGCACCAAAGCCGGGACATCCCGTTCGAGACGTTCCGGGAGAAGCAGACCGTCTCCCTTCGATGGTTGGCTTGGTCCTTCCGGATCTCCCGGTCCAGGTAATTCGAAGGGAACAAGGGGTTGGAGAAGGTTCTGGGGAGCTCGGAGCTGACCCGGAGGTGCGCAATGCGATGAGTCTCATTCTGATTTCGAAACAGGGGATGCCGGGATAGGACTTGTTGATATTCCTTTTTCTCATCGGTGATTAGAACGAGGGGGAATCCCCCCCTGACCGCTCGGTCCTCGGAAAGGCCGTCCAGAATGTCCCGGAAGGTCCTACCCACCGCCCCTCGCTCGAAGGACACTCGATGGTAGAGATCGGTGGCTCGGGCCCTCTGGCTCGCCGTCATCGTGCCGGAGCGTTTCCGATTACCATGGCTCATGTCCAGGACGAACCGGGAGTCCGAAGTGATCGAGAGAGTGATCTCGTTGGGAAAGAACTGGGA
>JBFZER010000120.1:0-16793 GCA_041306765.1 Spirochaetota bacterium
CAGGGGGCAAGAGCGCATAGATTGAGCGCCTCGCTGGTGCCCGCCCGGTCGCAGGCTATTCCGGGTTCCACAGCCCCGGAGCCCAGCACGGAAGCCAGGAAATCCGGAAAGGCCGACACGACGGGGGTTCCCGCGGGGATCCCGGTCTGCCGGGACGCTTCCGGGAGAACCCCGCCCAGGACCCGGCCGGGGCCGACGTAGGGAGGGAACAGGGACGCCTCGAGACCCAGCCCCGCGGCGGCCGGGCCGCCCCAGGTATAGGGTTCGTAATACGGGTCGGCCAGGTAGGTGCAGGCCTCTCCGCAGAGACGGAAGGCCGCCCACTCGGGGCAGGAGAAGAAGCGGGCCGTGCGCTCGAAGTCCGTCCCGCGGTGTTCCAGGAACCAGAGGGCCTTGGGAAGGTAGAAGGAGGGATCCAGGGGAAAGCCGAGGAGGGCGGAGATCCGATCTGCCTGGTCCCGGGCCCGGCGGTCCATCCAGGAGATTGCGCGGCCCACGGGATCCCCGCGCACGTCAACCGGCACGAGGGTGGGGCCGTTTCCGCTGACCGCCACGGCGCGGATTTTTCCCGGCGCGCCGGGAACCAGACGACCGGCGCACTCCGACAGGGCGGCCCACCACTCCGCGGGCTCCGCCTCCCAGGCGGCATCCCCGACCCCGCGGTACAGGCCCACGGGAGAGCGTTCCACCCGGGAGGTCCTGCCGTCCTCGCCGACCAGGGCTCCCTTGACCGAGGAGGTGCCGATGTCGAAGGTCAGGTACACGGGACCTAAACCCTTTCCCGGTCCAGGAGGGAACGGACGTCGCAGCGGTCCGCCCATCGGCAGGATGCGCAGGAAGCTCCCGGGCAGTCGAAGAAGTCCGGGGTCCGCTCCAGCTGCTCGATGTGCCAAGAGAGGTCCTCGATGTACCTCTCCAGGGATTCCTTCCTTCGCAGGGCTTCCTCCATCCGTTCCCGGTACTTGCCGGCCAGGCCCTTCCGGGCGGACTCGCCGCTGCGGTCGTTTCGCGCCAGGTCGAAGAGCTCCGAAATTTCCGCCAGGGTGAGTCCGTAGTCCTTCAGCTGCTGGACGCGCTTCAGGCGGATGACGTTGCGGTCCGAGTACCGGCGGTGCTCCCCCTCGTCCCGGTTTTCCGGTTCGATGAGGCCCAGCTCCTCGTAGTACCGGACCGTCCGGGCGGTGATGCCGAACATGCGGGCGAGGTCGCCGATTCGAAAGGAGTGGTCGGAGGACATGAATCGCACCCTTAACGTAAGCTTGGCGGCGCGTCAGGATCGCGATCCTGTACCCCCGCCGCGGTTGCCAAGTATACTCCGCCCGACAATCCGTGAAAAGCCGGAGGGGGACGGAAAATCCGAATCCGGCGAACATCCGGGGCAGGAGCATGACATGAGCGGTTCCCGTCGAGCCTGGCTGACCGTCGCTGCGGCCTTCGCGTTGATTTCGTCCTGTGCCCGGGGCGGGGATTCCCGCGGGCCCGAAACCTCCGGAACCCCGGCATTCAAGGGCGTGGCGGTCTTTGTCCCCGGCGTGGTTTCCGGAAGCCCCATCTACGAGATGCTGGCGGAAGGGGCGGGAAAGGCCGCGGAGACGGCGCCGGGTACGGTTTTCCGGGTCGTGGAAGCCGGATTCAACCAGGCGGAGTGGCTGGACAAACTGAGCGCCCTGGCAGCGTCCGGGGAGTTCGACCTGATCGTCACGTCGAACCCCGCCCTGCCGGAACTCTGCGCCAAGGTGGCGGAATCCTATCCTTCGATCCGTTTTTTCGTGGCGGACGCGTACCTGGCGGGAAATCCCGCCGTCCATACGGTCCTCTATAACCAGCTCGAGCAAGGGTATATCGCGGGCTACCTGGCCGGCCTTATCACCACATCCTCCCTGCCCGGGGCCAACCCGGCGAAGAAGGCGGGCATGGTCATTGCCCAGACCTATCCGACCCTGGACAAGCTGATACGCCCGGGTTTCGAGGCGGGGCTCAAGGCGGTGGACCCCGCCATAACCCTGGAAGTCCGGACGGTAGGCAACTGGTACGACGCCAACCGGAGCGCGGAGCTGACGGCCTCCTTGATCGAAGGAGGGGTGGACGTGATCCTGCCCATCGCCGGCGGAGCCGGGCAGGGAGTCCTGTCGGCCTCCAAGGAGCGCGGAACCTACGCAGTATGGTTCGAGGGCCGGGGCTACGGGATCGCGCCGGGTACGATACTCGGCTGCGCGGTCCTGGACCAGGAGCGCCTGGTCCGGGAGCGTGTTACGGCCCTGCTGTCCGGCGACAGGTCCCTCTTCGGGAAGGCGGACGTGGTGGGAGCCTCGGCGGGATACATCGGATTCGACCCGGACGGGGATGCCTACCGGGCTCTGCCTGAGGATATCCGGAAGCGGTTCGAGAAAGCCCTGGAATCCCTGCGGGCGGGATCGCCCTCCTTCCCCATCGCCGGACTTTGACGCGATGGGCAGGTCCCCCGTCCTGGAAGCCCGGAACATCGTCAAGACCTTCCCCTCCACGGGAACCCTGGCCCTGGACGACGTCTCCTTCGCCCTGGATGCCGGGGAGATCCATGCCGTCGTGGGGGAGAACGGGGCGGGGAAGACCACCCTGGCGCGCATCCTGACCGGCCTGGAACGGCCCGACTCGGGCCGCATCCTCGTCCGGGGGCGGGAGGTCCGGTTCCGAAGGCCCCGGGACGCGGAGCGGAACGGCATCGGCATGGTCCCCCAGCAGTCCCTCCTGGCGCCGGGCCTGACCGTGGCCGAAAACGTGATACTCGGACACGAGCCTCGGTATCTGAAGGTTTTTGTCGATTTCCGCAGGGCCTACTACGAGACGGCCCTGGCCTCGGCGGATTTCTCCTTTCCCCTCGACCCCGGAGCTGTCATATCCCGCCTTTCTCCCCCGGAGCGCCGGGAGGCGGAGATCGTCCGGGCCCTGGCCCGGGGAGGCGAGGTCCTGATCCTGGACGAACCGACCAGCATCCTGACCGAGTCCGAGGCGGAAACCCTCTACGCCCTGCTGACTCGACTGCGGGACTCCGGGGCGGCGATAATCTTGATCAGCCACCGGGTGCGGGAGGTCCTGGACGTCGCGGACAGGATAACCGTCCTCCGCAACGGCACCCTGGTGGAGACGATCCGGCCGGACGAGACGGACGAGTGCGACCTGGCCCGGCGTATGGCCAGCTCCTCCTCGTGCTTCACCGCGGACGGCCCGGCGGAATCCGGCGGTCAGGCGGTCTTCCGGTTCCGAGGGGCGAGCTTCCGGGATTCGGACCGTGTGACCCTCCGGGACCTGGATTTCGAGGTGCGCCGGGGCGAGGTGTATGGAGTGGCGGCCCTGGCGGGGAACGGCCTGGGCGCCCTGGAGGAACTCGCCTGCGGCGAGCGGGACTGCGACTCCGGTTCAGTCGAACTCCTGGGCCGGGTCCTGTCGGCCTGGCCCCGGGACGAGCTCCGGACCTCGGTCTTGTCCTACCTTCCCACGGACCGGGACGGCAAGGGGCTCTGCCTCGGGGCGACGATACTGGAGAACCTGCTGGCCCGGGGCGCCTCGCGGCGGGACTGGGACCGGAAGGGGAGGGCCGCCGAGTTCGACCGGGCGTCCCGGCTCCTCGAGGCCGCGGGCGTACGGGCCCGGCCCGGAGATCTCATCGACTTCCTGTCCGGCGGGAACCGCCAGCGGGTTCTCAGCGCCCGGGAGCTCGGGGATTTCACGCCCGCAGTGCTGGCGGCCAACCCGACCCAGGGACTGGATCCCCGGGCCCAGGAGGAGACCTGGAATCGCCTCCGATCCCTGGCCCGGAAGGGCTCCGGGGTGCTTCTCCTGACCTCGAGTGTGGAGGAATTGTTTTCGGTGGCGGATCGAGTGGCGGTCCTGTACCGGGGCCGGCTTTCGGAACTGGGGATGCGGAGCGGGGAGCTCACGGCGGAAATCGTGACCCGGCTTCTTACGGGGGCCGCGGCGTGAACTACGCGGCGAACCGGCGGGGGACCGTATCTTCCGGGCCGGGCGCCCTTCCGGCCCTTGCCGCGGCCTTGGCGGCGGCGACCCTCTATTTTCTCGCCGCGGCGGAAGATCCCGCGGCGGCGTTCCGGGCCTTCTTCCTCTCGCCCTTCGCCCGTCCGGCGGTCCTGGCGAACCTGATAGAGCAGGCCGCGGCTCCCTGTCTCTGCGCCCTCGGGACGGCCCTGGTGTTCCGGTCCGGAGATTTCAACCTGGGAGGGGAGGGGCAGGCCTACGCGGGAGGACTTGCGGCCGTCCTTGCCCTGCTGACCGTGCCCGCCCTGCCGGGCCCCGCGGGCCTGGCCGCGGGCCTCGCGGTGGGTTCCGCCGCCGGAGCCCTGGTGGGCCTTCCCTCCGCCCTAAGCCGGCGGAACCTGGGGGTGGACGTGCTCCTGTCGACCTTCCTGGTGTCCCAGGCCGTGGTGCTGGTCCTCGACTGGGCCATCGCGGGCCCCTTCCGGGATCCCGTCAGCAACCTGATCGCCACACCCGTGGTGGCCGCGGGATTCCGCCTGCCCCGGCTCCTGCCCCCGTCCTCCCTGAGCTTCGCACCCCTCCTGGCCGCCGCGGCGGCCCTTTGCCTGGACAGATTCCTGAGGTCGACCCGCAGGGGCATGGAACTCACCCTCTTCGGGAAAAGTCCGGCCTTCGCGGCTTCCATCGGGTTCCGGGTTCGGGCCTACGCGTTCTGGCCCCTCCTGGTCTCGGGGGCCTTGAACGGGCTGGCGGGAGCCCTCCTCGCCCTGGGTCCCAACGGACGGGCGGTGCGCGGCATGACCGGGGGCATCGGCTGGAACGGCATTTCCATCGCGCTTCTGGCGGGAAACGATCCCCGGTGGGTGCTCCCCGCGGCTCTGTTCTTTTCCTGGCTCGATACCGGCTCCCGGCAGGCATCCATCCTGGCGGGGATCTCCGTGGACGTGGGGACCGTAGCCAAGGCCCTGGTCCTGATGCTGGCCACCGCTCGGCTAGTCCGGAATCGCCGGGGAAAGGCAAGGGAATGACGCTCCTGGAGACCCTGGTTTCGGACTCCCTGGCCATCGCCCTGCCCATCCTCCTGGCGGCTCTGGGCGGGCTCTTCACGGAAGCCGCAGGCGCCCTGAATGTTGCCCTGGAGGGACTGATCGTAGCCGGAGCCTTCGCCTTCGCGGCGGCTGCGGACCTCTCCGGGAGCGCCGCAGTCGGCATCGCCGCGGCCCTCGCCTGCTCAGCCGCCCTGGCCCTGCTGGCCGCGGCCGCCGCGGACCGGCTGTCCGCCAATCCCTTCGTGGCCGCCCTGGCGGTGAACCTCCTGGTGGCCGGCGGGGTGGGCATCGTTTCCGAGCATGTCTTCGGTACGAAGGGGGTGGTTCCCCTGGATGCCTTGCTCTCCCTGAGGGTGGAGCTCGGCTCTTTGTCGGCCGTTCCCTTCCTGGGACCCGCCCTGTTTCGACAGCGTGGCGTGACCTACCTCCTGGCGGGCGCCTGCGCCTGCGCCGCCGCAGCGTACTCCGCGACCCCCTTCGGGCTTCGCGCCCGGGCTGCGGGCATGAAGGAGGGATCCCTGAGGATCGCGGGCGTCGATCCCCGGGCGGTTCGATACGGAGCCTACGCGGTATCCGGTGCGGCGTGCGCGCTCGCGGGCGTGGCTCTCGCCCGATCCGTCGGAGCCTGGGTGCCCAATATTGCATCGGGCCGGGGCTGGATCGCCCTGGTGGTCGTCTATCTAGGACGGAAGCGGCCCGGCGGGCTGGCCCTGGCCTCCCTGGGATTCGGGCTGCTGTTCGCGCTCTCCAACGCCTCCCAGTCCTTTCTCTCGTTCCCCCCCGAACTGGTCCTGGCCCTGCCCTACGCCGTCACGGCCGCGGCCGCCCTGCTGGGGGGCGCGCGCACCCAGAAAGGAGCCCCTCCGGTCCGGCCCCGCAGCGGCGTAGAACCGGGCTGAACGGATGGAGAGGAGCCTGGTTTCCCGGACCGCCCGAGCCCTGGGGGAGCGGGTCGTGCCGGTTCGGATCCTCCTGGCCAAGACCACGGACTTCCTAGGGCGGACCAGCCTGTTGGCCCAGTACGAGGGCCGGCTTCGGGACATGAACGCCCGGCTCCGGAATTCCCGGGGGGATGACACGGCCGCGGCGGAGGTCCGCAGGGAGTTGATCGAGATTCGGAAGGGACTGCGACTGGCGGGATATGACCTCACCCTGGGCAACCTGGACCTCTCCCTACAGGGATTCCGGAACGACGCCGCCCTGGCAGAGGGGTTCCGCCGGGCGGTTCTCTTCATAGGTGACCGGTCCCTGTGGTGCCTTTCCGGGGATGCGAACCACGTGGAACTGCACGACAGGCTGGAAACCCTGATCCATCGGACCCGCAAGTCGCCCGTGCGCGGGAAACACTACCTATGGTTCCGATGGGACCGGGATCTCCTGGTCTTGTCCGGAGCCGCCACGGAGTCCGCCGGGGACTGGGACCTCTTCAAGCTCTGGTGCGAGGCCAAGGAAAACAAGCTGGCCCTTCTGGGCCGGATGCGGAGGCTGGGGACGGGAGGCTGACGTTCCCCTGTGCGGATCCTCCGGGACCCGGTTTCCCGTTGTCGGTCTCCTGGTTCCAATTTCCGGCTTGACGCGAAACGCGTACGTCGGTATAATCCTACTATACCGATAGGAAAAAGAGGCTTACTTGTTCTCCGTTTCCGCCCGAACCCAGTACGGAATCCGCGCCCTCGCCTACCTGGCCCGGAGACCCGGCTGGGAAGCCGTTGGGGCGGAGATCGCCGAGGCGGAGGGCATTTCCCCCAAGTATCTGGAGGGCATCCTGACTCGGCTGGCCGCGGCCGGACTCATCCGGAGCGAACGGGGCAAGAACGGCGGATACCGCCTGGCCGGGCCGCCGGAGGGCATGGTGATGGCGGAGGTGGTGGCGGCCCTGGACGGAGAGGTCCGGCCCGTGGACTGCGTGGACGCCCTCGGGATCTGCGACCACGACGCCTCATGCCTCTCCCGCAGGTTCTGGATCGGCCTCAAGTCGGCCATCGACGAGTACCTGGGGAACCGGACGCTGGCGGACATCATAGAGGACGGCGCGGACCCCGGGTCCGCGAACTAGGAACGAGGGGCCCCCGCGGCCCCGGGAGGCGGACCCGAATGGACCGGCGCTTCGTGTACATGGACTACAACGCCACGACCCCCCTTCACCCGGCGGTCAAGGCCCGGATGATCGAGGACCTGGAGGTCTACGCCAACGCCTCCAGCCTCCACGAGTCGGGGCGGACGGCCCGCGCCCGGATCGAGGAAGCCCGCTCTGCGGTGGCTCGCCTGATCCACGCCAAGGACGACTCTTCCATCATCTTCACCAGCGGCGGGTCCGAATCGAACAACACCGTGTTCGCCACCATGTTCCACCTGGGCCGCAAGGGACCGCGGAAAGGCATCGTCACCACCGCCATCGAGCATCCCTGCGTTCTCAATGCCGCGGAGTGGCTGAGGGAGGAAGGCTTCCCGGTACGCTTCCTGGGCGTGGACTCCAAGGGCCGCATAGATCCGGAGGAGCTGCGTTCCTCCCTCGGCCCCGAGACCCTCCTGGTTTCCGTCATGGCGGCCAACAACGAGATAGGCACGATCCAGGATGTGGCGGCCGCCTCGGGCCTGGCGAAGGCCGCGGGCGCCTTCTTCCACACCGACGCGACCCAATGCGCGGGGAAGATCCCCGTGGACGTGGAGACCTGGAAGGCCGACTACCTGACCCTTTCCTGCCACAAGATCTACGGACCCAAGGGAATCGGCGCCCTGTACGCGCGCAAAGGCGCTCCCCTGGTTCCGCTCATCCGCGGCGGGCACCAGGAACACGGACACCGGGCGGGCACCTACAACAACCTCGGCATCCTGGGATTTGGAGCGGCCGCGGACCTGGCCTTGCGGGAGCTTCCGGAATACTCCGCCCGGGTGCGGGGCCTGCGGGAGCGCCTCCGGGAAGGGCTCACCAAACGCATGCCCTACGCCCACGTCAACGGCCACGAGACGGAAGTCCTTCCGAACACCCTGAACCTCTCCTTCCCCGGGGCCGAGGGGGAGAGCATCCTCCTGTACCTGGACCTGGAGGGCATCCAGGTTTCCACGGGTTCCGCCTGCGCCTCCGGAAGCCTGGAGCCCAGCCATGTGCTCCTGGCCACGGGACTCGGGCCGGAACTGGCCCACGGATCGATCCGGTTCAGCCTGGGAAGGGACTCCACCGAGGCGGACGTGGACTACGTGATTGGCAAGCTGCCCCCCGTCATCGAACGCCTCCGGCGCATGTCGACGGTAGCCTGAAAGTCGGATAGGAGATCATCATGGACGCGTTTGCCTGGCTGTATTCCGACATCGTCAAGGATCATTTCATGAATCCCCGCAACGTCTTCGACCCGGACGAGAATCTCGCCTGGGACGCCGACGGGATCGTGGGAAACGTGAAGTGCGGGGACCAGATGCAGTTCTTCCTGAAGGTGGACCCAAAGGACGTGATCACCGACGTCCGCTGGAAGACCTACGGCTGCGCCAGCGCCATAGCCTCCACCTCCATGCTCAGCGAGATCGTCAAAGGACTGTCCATCCGGGAGGCCTACCAGCTCAAGCCCGAGGACGTATCGAAGCGACTGGGGGGACTTCCGGACAACAAGATCCACTGTTCCGTCCTGGGGGACAAGGCTTTACGGTCCGCCATCGACGCATATCTCGCCAAGACGGGCCGGGAGGGAGCCTTCAAGGACCTGGGCGCCACGGTAATCTGCACCTGCCTGAACATCACGGATCGGGACATCGAGCAGGCGGTCAAGGAAGGGGCCCGCACCTGGGAGGGACTCCAGGAGAGAACCAAGATCGGAACCGTCTGCGGGGGCTGCAAGGGCCGGGCGGAGGACCTGCTGGTAGAGTACGTCCACGTCTTCGGCCACGACGAGTAGCGATCCGGGACCCGGCCGGCGCGGCCCGACCATGACGCTTTCGGCCCCCGAGATCGCCGAGTTCCGGGCCGGCGTCCTGGGCCACTTCCGGGAGGAGGGCCGGGACTTCCCCTGGCGGCGCACCCGGGATCCCTGGCTGATCCTGACCTCCGAGATCATGCTCCAGCAGACCCGTACCGAGACGGTACGGGCTAGATGGGACAATTGGACGGCCGTCTACCCAACGCCGGCCGCCCTCGCTTCGGCTCCGCTTACGGAGGTGCTGGCCGCCTGGAAGGGCCTGGGGTACAACCGCCGCGCCCTGGCCCTCCGGAGCGCTGCGGCCCGCATCGTCTCGGATTTCGGGGGAATCGTCCCGAACTCCGAATCCGAACTCCGATCCCTGCCCGGGGTGGGGCCGTACACGGCCCGGGCCGTCCGGGCCTTCGCCTTCGGCCTGCCGGGGATCGTCCTGGAGACGAATATCCGGGCGGTTTACCTGTTCTACTTTTTCCCGGAACGGGAAGAGGTGAAGGACCGGGACCTCGAGCCCCTCGTCGAGGCCACCCTCGACCGGGACGATCCGCGCACCTGGTACTATGCCCTCATGGACTACGGGGCGGCCCTGAAGAAACGGGAGCCCAATCCCGGCCGCCGGTCGGCTTCCTACGCCCGCCAGTCCCCCTTCGAGGGATCCCATCGCCAGGTGCGGTCCGCGATCCTCCACGTCCTGGCCGCCCGGGGAGCCCTCGCGGCCGCGGACCTGCGGGAGGCCGCTGCGGAGGAGATCGGTCCCTCTGCCCGGGATTCCGGCTTCGACGGGAGGCTGGGCCGGGCGAAAACCGAGCTGGCCGCGGAGGGGTTCCTGGAGATCGAAGGAGGGATCGTCAGGCTGAGGGATTAAAGACGGCCGAACAGCCCCCGGAAGAACAGCGCGATACCGTCCCGGAAGCGTATCCAAAGATTTCCGACCGGATACTCCTCCGGGGCCACGAGGTCCACGGAGTGGAGCTCCCGCCCGTCCGCCTCGAACACGATCCGTCCGACCCTGCTCCCCTTCGGGACGGGGCCGATCAAGTCCGAGGGCAGATCCACCCGGGCCCGGACCTTCGGCGCGTCCGCTGTCCGTGTGGTGAAGGAAGGGTCCTCCGAGGGCACGGGTACCAGGGACCTCCGAGCGGTTTTCCACATTCGCACGGCCGGCAGGCTCCCGACCCGGGGCCGGACCGTCTGGAAGTTCCGGAAGGCCCAGTCCAGGAGCTCCCGGCCGTCCCGTTCCCGGACGTCCCCTCCGATGCGGGAGGAGGATCCGGTGCCCCCCAGGGTGACGATCAGGAACCGGGTGCCCCCGCGCTCGGCGGTGGCCACCAGATTGAAGCCGCTTTCCCGGATGAAGCCCGTCTTGAGGCCGTCCGCGCCCTCGTAGCTGCGGATCAGCTTGTTGTTGTTGTACTGGACCATGCGCCCCTTGGGGGGCGGAACCCCGGGAGGCATGTACTCCTCCGTGGGGAACTCGATCCAACGAACCGAGTGGAGGTCCGCGAGCGATTCGGGGTTGTCCTTCAGGTAGCGGAAGGCGAAGTGTGCCATCTCCCGGGCCGTGGTCAGGTTGTACTCCGACAGCCCCGAGGGCTCCACGAAGCGGGTGGTCTCCAGACCCAGGGCGGAGGCTTCCTGGTTCATCCGGCCCGCGAAGGCCTCGATGCTTCCCGCCGCGACCCGGGCCAGGGTCCGGGCCGCGTCATTCCCGGATACCACCGCAAGGCCCTGCATCAGCACCCGGACCGGAACTTTCATGTAGGGTTGGAGGTACATCAGGCTGGAGTTGTAGGGCAGGGCGCAGTCCTCGGGCAGGACCGTGACCACGTCGTCCGGGGACATCCGGCCCGCGGCGAATTCCTTGTACAGGACCCGGAGGGTCATGAGCTTCGTCAGGCTTGCGGGAGGGATGGGGATGTCCGCGTCCCGCTCGTAGAGGATCCGCCCCCGGGCCGCCTCCATCACCACCACCGAGCGGGCGTTTACCGCCGGGGGCTGGGGGACTCCCCCGGCGAGCCGGATGTCCTGGGCGGAAAGGGCGCCCGGCGCCGAACCGGCGGCCAGCACGAACGCGGCGAGGACGGAGCGGAGCAGGGCGGGGGCGCGGAGGCTCATTCCCTAGAAGTCCGCCTGGTGCACGGCCCGGGGGAAGGGTATCACGTCCCGGATGTTCTGCATTCCCGTGATGTACATCAGGAGCCGCTCGAACCCGAGGCCGAACCCGCAGTGGGGCACGGTGCCGAAGCGCCGCAGGTCCAGGTACCAGGCGTAGGCCTCCTGGGGAAGCCCCAGCTCACGGATCCGGTCCAGGAGCACGTCGTGCCGATACTCCCGCTCGGACCCCCCGATGATCTCCCCCAGCCGCGGGACCAGGACGTCCATGGCGCGCACGGTCTTCCCGTCGGGGTTTAGGCGCATGTAGAAGGCCTTGATCTCCTTGGGGTAGTCCGTGACAGCCACGGGGCCCCCGACCACCTTCTCGGTCAGGAACTTCTCGTGCTCGCTCTGGAGGTCGCAGCCCCAGAAGGGTTTGAACTCGAACTCCGACCCGTGTTTCTCCAGCTCCTTCACTGCCTCCGTGTAGGTCATGCGGGCGAACCGGGACTTCACGACCCCCGTCAGGGTCTCGACGATGCCGGCCTGGACCCGCTTGTCGAAGAAGGCCAGGTCCTCGCCGCACTTGTCCAGGGCCCAGGAGAAGAGGTGCTTCAGGAACTCCTCCGCCAGGGCGATGTCGTCCTCCAGCTCCGCAAAGGCGAGCTCGGGCTCGATCATCCAGAACTCCGCCAGGTGCCGGGTGGTGTTGGAGTTCTCCGCCCGGAAGGTGGGTCCGAAGGTGTAGACCCTCCCCAGGGCCATGCAGTACGTCTCCACGTTGAGCTGGCCGGACACGGTCAGGTAAGCCTTCTTGTCGAAAAAGTCCTTGGAATAGTCCACGGGCTTCCCGGCTTTCGCCAGGGCGTCCAGGTCCAGGGTGGTCACCTGGAACATGGCCCCCGCCCCCTCGCAGTCGCTGGCGGTGATGATGGGGGTGTGGACCCACTGGAATCCCCGCTCCTGGAAGAAGGAGTGGATGGCGAAGGCCATCTGGTTGCGCATCCGGGCGACGGCGCCGAAGGTGTTCGTACGGGCCCGGAGGTGGGCGATCTCCCGGAGGAATTCCAGGGAGTGGTTCTTTTTCTGCAGGGGATAGGTCTCCGCGGGGGCCTCCCCGATGATCTGCAGGCCTTCGGCCTTCAGCTCCACCGCCTGTCCCGCCGCGGGGCTGGGCACCAGGGCTCCGGTGACAGCCGCGGAGGCGCCCGTGCCGCAGAGCGCGAGCTCCGCGCGCAGGGGGTCCGGGAGGCCCGCGGCCGCGTCGAACACGCACTGGAGGTTGGCCATGCAGGATCCGTCGTTCAGCTCCAGGAACACGGCGTTCTTGGCTTCGCGCTTGGTCCGGACCCAACCCCTCACGGTCAGGGCCGCTCCGTCCGGAGTCCGGGAAAGCAGGTCGCGGATACTCGTCATGTCGCACTCCTCGGGAGTCCGTGATACCATGATTCGGCGGGGCGAGTAAATACAGGACTCAGGAGTCAGGACCCAGGTACCGACCAGGCGGCAACGGATTCCCCATCGTCATCGGCGTCAGTAGTTTCATCTGATGCCCGGATCCTGTCGCCTGGCTCCTGTTGCCTGTCTCCTCCCCTCGTGGTACATTCTCCCCAATCTTCCATCGGGAGCTTGAAATGTACTACAGCGTTCCCGTCGCCTACCTTCTATGGTTTATCGGCGGTCTAGGTGCCCTGGGATTACATCGATTCTACCTCCGGAAGATCGGGTCCGGTTTTGTCTGGTTTTTTACCGGCGGCCTCGCCATGTTCGGCTCGGTGTACGATTTCCTGACCCTCCCAAGGCAGGTGGAAGAAGCCAATATCCGTGCGGGCATGCGGGAAGCCCTGGAGTTGCGGGCCCGGGAGCCCTTCCGGGAGAGCATGCGCCAGGTCGGGGCAGGTTCGTCCCCGGACCGCAGGGAAACCATCGAGAAGGTCATTCTTCGCACGGCCCGCAAGAACGGCGGCTACCTCACCCCCGGGGAGGTTGCCATCGAGGGGGACGTAACCGTGGACCAGGCCCGGACCGCCCTGGACAAGCTGGCCGGCAAGGGCTACGCCCAGATGCGGGTCCGCACCAGCGGAGTCATCGTGTACGCCTTTCCGGAGTTCTTCCAGGACGGAAAAACCGAATTCGAGGAGGGCATCTAGTCCCCCCCGCGCAAGCGACCGGACGGATTCCGAACGGTTCCCCACGGAGGTACATATGGACAGCGAGGAGTTCCGCTTCGAGATCCAGCGCTCCGTCGGCGTCGTCGGGGAGGGCGGGCGCGGGTGGCGCACGGAGGTGAACCTGGTCTCCTGGAACGGCCGGGAGCCGAAGATCGACGTCCGCGCCTGGAGCCCGGACCACCAGAAGATGGGCAAGGGCATCGGATTGACCCGCGAGGAGGCCGTCCGCCTTGCGGAGATCCTGAGGGCCTACCTGGCGGAGTGAGGGATGGCTGGTGATCGTCCCGTATCCGTGGTCGCGGCCCTGGCGGAGCGCGAAGGCCGGGTCTTCCTGGCCCGCCGGGCTTCGCACAAGCGCTCCGCCGGCCTGTGGGAGTTGCCCGGGGGCAAGCTGGAGGACGGGGAGTCCCCGCCCGCCGCCCTGGCCCGGGAACTTCGGGAGGAGCTCGGCCTGGAATCGAGCGTCGAGGCCGTACCCTACGAGGAATACGAGGCCGGCGCGGCCGGCGAAGGGTTCCGGTTCCTGGTCTACCGGGCCGCATGGAACGGTGATCCGATATCGTCCACGGACCACGACGGATGGGGATACTTCAGTCCCCGGGAGATACCCTTCGCCGCGCTGGCCCCCCTGGACGAACCCGCCCTGAGGCGATGGGCCCGGGAGCGGGGGGAGACGGCCGACGCGACTCGAGGGAGGGTCGAATGAAACCGATGCACCGCTGGACGCTCCTCCGAGGGACCGTCCTGTTTTTCGCGTTCGCCGCGGCATCCTGCGGAGATCGACTTCCGAAGAGCCTTCCCATGGAATCGAACCCCGTCTTCACGGGCGGAATCGGATGGATCGTGGTTTCCCAGGCCTACGCCCGGGTAAAGGCGGAGCCCTCGGCCTTCGCCCCGGACCTGGGGCATCTTCGGGGCGGGGAAGTCCTGGCCGTGCGGGGCCGGGAGAGAAACGCGGAAGAGGGCGGCTCATGGTACCGGATCGCCCTGGGAGACGGCGAGGGGTGGCTGAACGGGGCCCAGGCCGTGTTTTTCGACAGCCGGGACACCGCGGAGCGCGCTGCCGGCAAATACCGATGATCGACGAGATTTTCCGCTGGGCGCTTCCCGCCTTCGTGGGCGGGATCATCGGGTACGTGACCAACTGGCTTGCGATAAAAATGCTCTTTCGTCCCTTGACCGAGAAGCGCTTTCTCGGAATGCGGATTCCCTTCACCCCGGGCATCCTGCCCCGGGAACGGCATGCCCTGGCCCTCAGCCTGGGGGAGGTGGTATCCCGGGACCTGCTCACCGGGGAGGTCATCCGAGCCCGGTTCGAGTCCGCGGAGCTTCGGGAAAGCGTCGTCCGGACCGTCCGGGCCATCCTGGACGACGCGATGGAATCCACCGTTTCCCAGGCCCGGTCGTCCGCTTCCTCCGCGGAGCCCGTGCTCGCGGAAGCCGTCGGAAAGGCCTACGGCGCCCTATCCGCATCCGGGGCCTTCCGCGCCGCCGCCGCGGCCGCGGTGCGCGCGGGGCTCGGGAAGGCCGAAAACCTCCGCCTGGGGGACATCCTGGCTCCGGGCGGGCGGTCCCTGGTCTCGGAGTGGTTCCGGGAACCCGGCAGACCCGAGTTCACGGCGGAAAAGGCCCGGGCGGCGGTCCTGGGCCGTCTGGAACGGGCCGCCGGGGAGGGCAAGTCCCTGGGGGACATCCTGCCCCTTGACAGCCTGCCCCGCGCCGCGGCCGCCGCCTTCGACGCGGCCTATCCGGGTTTCGTTTCCGCCGCCCGGGGCTTCCTGGCCCGGCCGGACGTTCGCAAGGAACTGGAACGCTACGGAGGAGCCATCATCCGCAAGGCCGTCGGGCGCCTTTCGCCCCTTCAGCGGCTCTTCGTGAGCGCGGCCCAGTACGACAAGGCCATCCTGGAGTCCCTGCCGGCCACGGTCTCGGACCTCGCGGAAGCCGCGGAGTCCTTCCTGGCGGACGATCGGACCCGGGAGCGTTTCAAGGCAATCCTCCTGGAGCAGATCCGCAAGGCTGTGGAGGATCCCCTGGCCTCCCGACCGCCGGACCATCACCTGTCCCCACCGGGGCTCGCGGATCTGGTCCGCCGGTCCATGAAGGCCCTGGGGGAACGAAGGGCATCCGGCGCCGTCGGCCCCGGCATCCTGGGCGACGGCACCCTGGGGGACCTCCTGGATTCCCTGGGCCCCGAGGCCCGGGAAGGGCTCTTCGAGGCTGTAGGATCCTGGATCGCGGGAGTCTTCGCACCCGGGACCGGCGGGCTGGCCGTGGGGACCTTCGCCTCGGCCTTTGCCGGGACCCTCCTGGACGGGTTGGGCGGGGTCTCCGTCGGCGGAGCCTTGGGCTGGGACGGGGATTTCCGGGACCGTCTGGCGCGGTTCCTGGCGGAAAAGGGCCTGCGGATCGCCGCCCGGGAGTCGGAGCGTATCCTCGCGAGCATCGACCTCCGCAGGGTCGTCACGGAAAAGGTGGACGCCCTGGACATGCTGACCATCGAGCGCATCATGCTCCGGGTCATGTCCAAGCAGTTCAAGGGCATCACGATGCTCGGGGGCGTCCTGGGAGCCCTCATCGGGGCCCTCCAGCCTCTCCTTTCCTTCCTACGCCCCTGAAGCCGATTTCCCGGAGGTCCGGTCCCGGAACAGGGCCAGGGCGGCGGCGCAGAGGTAGAAGGATCCTGTAACCAGGAGGGGAACCCCCGCCAGCTCCGCCCGCCGGAACCCCGTCCGCAGGGCCTCCTCCGTATCCTCGATGAGCTCCACCTCGAACCCGGCGCTCCGGAATTCCGCCGCCGCTTTTTCCGGGTCGCTCTTCTTGAAGGTCCCCGGACGGGTGACCACCGCCCTTCGGAACTGCCCCGACAGGGCCCGGGCCATCTCGCCGGGACGCTTGTCGTCGGCGCAGGCGAAGACAAGGGCGGCGGGGCCGGGGAAGATCCGCAGGAACGCGTCCGCGGTGAACGCCATGCTGGCGGGGGTATGGGCTCCGTCCAGGATGACCGGCGGGTCTCCGTCCAGGATCTGGAACCGGGCGGGCAGGGAGGCCCGGGCGATCCCTTCGAGAACGGCCTGGGGGGGCGCACGGAAGGTGGAAAGCCGGGCCGCAAGGGCGGCCAGGGCGGCGTTTTCCGCCTGGGCCGCGCCGATCAGGGGGGTGCGCAGGCGCACCGGCTCCGGGAAGACCTCCGGATCCCGGAACGCGGCAACAGCTTCCGTGCCCGAGCGGCTGACCCGAACCTCGGTCAAGGCGACTTCATCGGACAGGACCCGAAGGGGACTTTTTCGGTCCGCCGCGGTCCTCCGGAACACCTCCAGGGCCGCGGGATCCCGGGACCCCGTGAATACCGGCCTTCCGGGCTTTATGATCCCCGCCTTCTCCCCCGCGATCTCGGGGATGGTGGTGCCCAGGTATTCGGTATGTTCCAGCTCGATCACCGTGATCACCGAGGCTTCGGGGGAAACGATGTTCGTGGAATCCAGGCGGCCCCCCAGTCCGACTTCGTACACCGCCGCGGAACAGCCCTCGATCCTGTAGACAAGAAAGGCAAGCAGGGTGGCCAGCTCGAAGAAGGTGGGAAGTTCCCCGCCCCGGAAGGT
>JBFZER010000121.1:0-5431 GCA_041306765.1 Spirochaetota bacterium
GAACAACCATGATAATCCTGTTCTGAATCTAATATCTTATGTATTCCCCTTACGCCACGGGCGCCGGCTCCTACGCTTTCGCAGGGGCAAAGCGGATCACCCCGTCTTCCAGCATCTTGTAGCACTTGGTGGGGCACTTGGTAACGCAGATTCCGCAGGAGGTGCACTTGGAGTAGTCCGTCACGGGGATTCCGTTCTCCATGGTGATGCACTTCTCCGGACAATTCTTCACGCAGATCTCGCACTTAATGCAGCCGACCTTGCAGGCCTTGGCCACCGTGGGTTTTACCACGGCACGGTTCTGGCAGAGGACTACCGAGCCCTTGCGGTCCCGGGGGACCAGGGCGAAGAGGCCCTGGGGACACTCGGACACGCACATCCCGCAGCCGGTGCAGTTCTCGTAGTCCACGTGGGGAAGCCCGTCGTCACCCATGGCCAGGGCGTCGAACTTGCAGACCTCCGTACAGTCCCCGTAGCCCATGCAGCCCCAGGAACAGGTCTTGGTGCCCCCCGCGGAGAGCTTGGCGGCCCGGCAGGTGGGTATGCCCACGTAGTTGCCCTTGAGGGAGGCTTTTTCCTTGGTTCCCTGGCAGCGGAGCACGGCCACCACCTCCTCGCTGGAGGCGGAGACGCCCATGATGCCCGCCAGGACCTCCACGACGGGCTTGCCGCCGGGGGCGCACTTGTCCACGGGAGCCGCGCCCGCGGCCACGGCCGCGGCGTAGCCGTCGCAGCCGGGGTAGCCGCAGCCGCCGCAGTTGACCCCCGGCAGGGCGTCCCGGACCTGGGTAACCCGGGGATCCTGCTCCACATGGAATATGTTCTTGAAGACCCCCAGGGCCAGGCCCAACGTGAAGGCCAGGAGGGCGGAGAACCCCAGGGTGATCAGAATTGCGCTCATCGGGTCCTCCTCACTTTATCAGGCCGGCGAAGCCCATGAAGGCCACGGCCAGAAGGCCTGTCGCGGCGAAGAGCAGCGGCGTGCCCTTCAGGAACTCGGGGATGGGGCTGGTGCGGACCCGCTCCCGGATGCCCGCCAGCAGGACCATGGACAGCAGGAATCCCGCCGCCACGCCGACGGCGTAGACCACGGATTCCGCCAGGTTGTAACCCTTGGTGATGTTGTCGAAGGTGACGGCCAGGATGGCGCAGTTGGTGGTGATCAGGGGAAGGTAGATGCCCATGGAGCCGTACAGGCTCGGGACCTGCTTCTTCAGGAAGAACTCGACCAGCTGGACCAGGGCCGCGATCACCAGGATGAAGACCAGGATCTGGAGGAAGCCGATCCTGAGCGGCACCAGAACGAAATGGTAGAGAGGCCAGGTGACGAGGGTGGCCATGACCGTCACAAAGGTGACCGCCAGACCCATGCCCACCGACTTCGGGACGTCCACGGACATCCCGATGTAGGGGCACAGGGCGATGAACCGCATCAGGATGATGTTGTCGATCAGGAACGCGGAGATGAAGATCTTAGCGAGGTTCATGCGGCCTCCTTGGCCGAGGCGCGCTCGGAACGTTTCTCCAGGATTTTCTTGAGCCAGAGGTTCAAGGACATCACGAGGGCGAACACGATGAAACCGCCGGGCGGCAGGATGAAGAACAGGATGGGCTGAAAGGTTTCCGGCATGATCTGGACGCCCAGGATTGTCCCGTTCCCGAGGAGCTCCCGGAACACGGCGATTGCGATCAGAACCCAGGTATATCCCACGCCCATGCCCAGGGCGTCGGCCACGGCGTCCAGGGGCTTTTCCTTGGACGCGAAGGCCTCCACCCGGCCCATGATGATGCAGTTGACCACGATGAGGGGGATGAACACGCCCATGGCCTTGGAGAGCTCGGGGAAGTAGGCCTTCATGATCAGGTCGATCATGGTGGTGAAGGCGGCGATCACGATGATGAAGGTCGGGATGCGGATGGAGTTGGGTATCAGGTTGCGGAACAGGGAGATCACCAGCTCCGCGAACACGATGACGAAGGTCATGGCGGCGCCCATGCCGATGGCGTTGTCCACGCCGGAGGTCACGGCCAGGGAGGAGCAGAGCCCGATCATCAGGATGAGCAGGGGGTTCTCCTCCACGAGGCCCTTGGCGAAGAGGTTCAAGAGGCGCTTCATCTACTTGCCTCCCTGGGCGGACCGTTCGAGGTAGGCGGAAGCCGCTATGCCCGCCTGCTTCACCATGTTGGTCAGGGCCTTGCTGGTGATGGTGCTGGCGGTGATGGCGGCCACGTCCTTCTTGACCTCGAAGGGATCGGATAAAGGTTTTCCGGCGAATTGGCCGGGGAAGGTGGTCTTGGAGGTTTTGTCCACGAAGTAGGTGGGGCTCTTGGCGTTGGCGCCCAGGCCGGGGGTGTCCTTGATGTCCAGGACCTTGACCCCGGTGATGCGCCGGTCCGTGCCCACGCCCACCAGCAGGGTGGTGTCCCCGCCGTAGCTGGATCCTTGCACCTTGATCGCGATGCCCAGCGGCGCGCCCGCCCGGGTGACCTCGTAGGTCTGGACGAAGCTGACGGAATCATCCTGGGGTTTGATATCCCCGTCGAGTTCCCGGAAAGCGTCCGCCGCCGGGAACAATTCCTTGAGGGACAGTTCGAGCTGCTTGGCCTCGAGCCCCTCGATGGTCGGACCGGTCACGGCGTAGACCAGGGCCAGGGCCACGCAGGCCCCCGCCGCGAAGGCCGCCAGGACCAGGCCCAGTTTAAGGGTTTCTTTCATCGGGAGCCCTCCTTGGCGGGCTTGACCGGCTTCACGAAGCCGTACTTGGGCACCCGCAGCTTGTTCAGGAAGGGGGCGACGGCGTTCATGATCAGGATGCCGTAGGTGACGCCCTCGGGAAAGCCTCCGAACTGCCGGATGAGCACCGTTACGAGGCCCGCGCCTACGCCGAAGATGGCCTTGCCCTTGGGGGTCATGGGGGTGGAGGCGTAGTCCGTGGCCATGAAGAAGGCCCCCAGGACCGCGCCGCCGGAGATGACCGCCACCAGGGGATCCACGCCGAGGATCCAGGAGAAGAGGGCGATGCTGCCCAGCATGAAGACCGGGGTCACCCAGGCGATGACGCCCATGACGAGGAGGAAGGCCGCGCCCGCCGCGAGCAGGATCACGGAACTCTCCCCGATGGAGCCCGCCCGGGTCCCGATGAGGAGGTTCCAGTAGAGCCCCGCCGGCGTTGAGGCGCCCACCGTGGATGCCACGTCCGTGACGCTCTGGCCCATCTTGAGCAGGTTGAGGGGGGTGGCGGTGGTGTAGGCGTCCGCGATGGGGGCGAAGGGGGAGTGCCAGGTGGTGAGGGCCGCGGGGAAGCTCATGATCATGATGGCCCGGCCCACCAGGGCGGGGTTGAAGGGATTGGCCCCGAGGCCTCCGAAGAACTCCTTGGCCACCACGATGGCGAAGAACGCGCCCAGGGCGGCCATCCAGAGCGGGGTGGAAGGCGGGATGATCAGGGCGAGCAGGAGGCCCGTCACGACGGCCGAGAGGTCGCCGATCCGGATGTCCCTCTTGATAAGGGCGCGGAACCCGGCTTCCGAGAGGACCGATGCCGCCACGGAGGTGACGATGACGCCCAAAGCCGGAAGGCCGTAGAGCACCACGCCGAACACCGTCGCGGGAAGGAGGGCGATGATCACCGACAGCATCAGCCGCCGGGTGGTCACGCCGCTGTAGACGTGGGGGCTGGAGGACAGGAGCAAGGAGTTAGCGGGCACGTTGGGCCTCCTTCTGCTTCTTGGCGCGGAGGAGTTGTTTTCCGATCCGGAAGCGCTGGACCAGCTGGATCCGGGAGGGGCAGACGAAGCTGCAGGTCCCGCACTCGATGCAGTCCAGGACCCCGATGGCCTCCGCGGTGTCCAGGTCACCGGCGTTCAGGGCCTCGTTGAGGAGGGCCGGGGACAGGCGGCAGGAGCAGGCGCGCATGCAGCGCCCGCAGCGGATGCAGGGCTCTTCCTGGAAATACCGGGCCTCCTTTTTATCCATCAAAAGGACGCCGGAGGTGTTCTTCTGGATCGGGAAGGAGTAGGAAGGAACGGCGGGGCCCATCATGGGACCGCCGGCCACCACCCGGGCCAGGTTCTCGTCGTCCACCTGGACCGTGTCCGGTACGAGGTCCGAGACCAGGGTCCCGATGGGGACCACCAGGTTCTTCGGGGTCTTGCAGGCCCCGCCGGTGATCGTGAAGCCCCGCTCGATCAGGGGCAGCCCCTTGTTGAAGGCGTCCGCCACGGCCACCAGGGTGCCGACGTTCTGCACCACGCAGCCCACGTCCATGGGAAGGCCCCCGGAGGGGACCTCCTTGCCGGTGATGGCGGTTATCAGCATCTTTTCCCCGCCCTGGGGGTACTTGGTTTCCAGGACGAGTACGGAGATCACCTGCCCTTCCCGCTTGCGCCCCGCTATGGCCTGTTCAAGCACGGGAACCAGGTGTTCCTTGTTGGCTTCCAGACCTATGACGCCCTTGCCCACGCCCAGGGTCGCCAGGAGTATGGCCATGCCGTCCACCACGTCTCCGGGGCGCTCCGCAAGGAGGCGCTCGTCGATGGTCAGGTAGGGTTCGCACTCCGCGGCGTTGGCGATGACCGTGTCGATGGGCTTGTTCGGAGGGGGGGCCAGCTTGACGTGGGCCGGGAATCCCGCGCCGCCCATGCCCACGATGCCGGCCTCGCGGATCCGGGCCAGGGACTGGTCCCGGGTGCAGGTGAAGGCGTCCAGCTTGGGCATCAACTCGACGGCGTCCGACCCGTCCGACTCGATGATTATGGCCGGGCCTTCCGCGTTGCTGGGCTGGAGACGGGGCTCGATCTTCTTCACGACCCCGGAGATCGGGGCATGGACCGGAACGGTCATGCGGCCTTCGGCGTCCGCGATCTTCTGACCGCGCTTCACCGTGTCCCCGACCTTGACCAAGGGTTGGATGGGCGGCCCGAAGTGCTGGTTGACCGGAACCACCACCTGTTTCACCTGGCGCACATATTCGATCGGAAGCTCGCTGGTTCGATCCTTCCGCTCCGGCGGATGCGCGCCGCCTCGGAATGTCTTTTTGTCCATATCGAAATGCTACTCCTTATAGGGTGTCGGCCTGTCCGGTCGACCTGCCGGAGAAAAGTTGGCGCTCCCATGGACGCCTGCCCCGCACGCTCTCGCGGTTTCCGGCCTCAAGCAAGAGCAGGGGCAGGAGGAATTCACGATAGTCGTGGACGGAAGGGGCCTCGTCCCTTCGCGCGGGTTTTGCCCGGGGATCGGGGCAGGGCGCGGCGGAGACGGGGATCGACGGGCTATCCTATACCGTTATAGGACACCGGTCAAGATTCGCGGATGGAGAATTTGTATAAAACACTATATTAAGAATTCGCCACAGAGGCACAGAGGACACAGAGGTAAGAGGGAGGAAGAAGAGAGAGAGAAGAGTAATGAAGAAGGAAGAAGAGGGGGGAG
>JBFZER010000122.1:0-3467 GCA_041306765.1 Spirochaetota bacterium
CGCGATTACGTCGCCCTCTCCGGCGACATCGTGGCTTCCTCCACCGTGGACGCCTACTCCGATGTGGCCGGCAAGGTCACCCGGCACTTCGTGTCCGTCGGCCAGCGGGTCGCCAAGGACCAGGCCCTGATCGAGGTGGACCCCTCCCGTCCCGGGATGAGCTATCAGCCCGGCATCGTGAAGGCCCCCATCTCGGGAACCGTGACCTCCCTTCCCATGGAGGTGGGAGCCACGATCGCGCCCTCCGTGCCTGCGGCCCGAATCGCCCGGACCGAGAGCCTGGAGCTTCGGACCTACGCCCCCGAGCGTTTCGTTTCCAAGATGCGCCCGGGTCTGGCCGTCGAGGTCTCCCTGGCCGCCTGGCCCGGAGAGGTCTTCCCGGCGGTCCTGCGCGAGGTGGCCCCCGTCCTGGACCCGGCTTCCCGCACCCTGGAGCTCCGGCTGGCCTTCCGGCGGCCGGATCCCCGGCTCAAGGCGGGCATGTTCGCGTCCGTGAAGGTGATCACCGAGGAAAAAGCCTCGGTTGTCAAGGTGCCCGCGGAGGCGGTGGTCCGGCGCTTCGGCGAGACCTTCGCCTTCGTGGCCGAGGATGACCCCGACAAGCCCGGTTCCCAGGTGGCCCGCAAGCGGACCGTCGTCCCCGGCATCCTGATCGACGGCATCCTCGAGATCCGGGAAGGCCTTGCGGAAGGCGAGAACGTGGTGGTGCGGGGGCAGACCCTGCTGGACGAGGGGGTCGCCGTAAACGTCGTGCTCCGCCGTCCCGTGATCGAATAGGGAGGGCCCGATGAGCTTGACCCGAACCGTGGTCGGACGCCCGACCACCATCTTTATCGCCTTCGCCCTCCTGGTCGCCCTGGGCTTCTTCGCCACCGTGAACCTGGCTGTGGACCTCTACCCCGAGATCGAGCCCCCGGTCATCCTGATCTTTACCGGGTACCGGGGTGCCGGGCCGGAGGAGATCGAGAAGGCGGTCACGCGCCCCCTGGAAGGGACGCTCTCCAACACCCAGGGAATAGAAAAGATCACATCGACCTCCTCCGCGGGCTCCAGCATGGTGATCCTGGAGTTCACCTACGGCACGGACATGGCCGAGGCGGCCAACTCCGTGCGGGACAACCTGGAGTTCGTTAAGGGCGCCCTGCCGGAAGAGGCGGACACGCCCATGATCTTCAAGTTCGATCCCTCCATGATCCCCATCATGGGCCTCATGGTCTCCGGGAACCGCAGCCCCGAGGAGCTTCGGGAGGTGGCCGAGAGGACCATCCAGCCCCGGATCGAGCAGGTCCAGGGCGTGGCCCTGGCCGGCGTGTCCGGCGGCCGCCAGAGGGTCGTCCGCGTCGAGGTGCCCCTGGAGCGCCTGGAGGCCTACGGGCTCACGGTCAACCAGATCGTGAACATGCTCCGGGGCCAGAACGTCCAGGTGGCGGCGGGTTCCATCGTGGACGGGAACCTGGACTACCTCCTTACCGCTCCCGGGGAATACAAGACCATCGAGGAGATCGGCGAGGCGGTGATCGCCTACAAGGGCGGCGGCTACAATCCCGCCACCGGAGCCGAGCCGGCGCGCAAGGTCCGGCTCCGGGATATCGCCAGCGTCTTCGACGGCTACCGGGACGAGGACAACCTTGTGTACGTGAACGGCACCCCCGCCGTGCAGATCACGATCCAGAAGCAGAGCGGCAAGAATTCCGTTCAGACCGCCAACGCGGTGCGGGCCCGGCTCCAGCGGCTGGCGGGCGAGCTTCCCCCCGGGGTGCTCGTGACCGAGCTGTTCAACACGACGGATATCATCGAGAACTCCATCGCCAACGTCGCCACCTCGGCCCGGGACGGCGCCCTCCTGGCGGTGATCATCCTGTTCATCTTCCTGCGCAGCTGGAAGCCGACCCTGGTCATCGGCATCACCATCCCCATATCCCTGCTGTTCACTTTGATGCTCATGTACTTCGCGGGTCTGACCCTCAACATCATGACCCTGGCGGGCCTGGCCCTGGGCGTGGGAATGCTGGTGGACAACTCCATCGTCATCCTGGAGAACATCTACCGGTACCGCGAAAAGGGGACCAAGCTGAAGATCTCCGCGATCCTCGGCTCCCAGGAGATGATCACCGCGATCATGGCATCGACCCTGACCACGATCTGCGTATTCGCGCCCCTCATCATGTTCGGCAAGCAGTTGGACATCGTCGGAGAGCTCTTCTCCGGGCTGGCGTTCACGGTGGTCATATCCCTGGCTACCTCGATCGCCGTGGCCGTCCTCCTGATCCCCGTCCTGTCCAGCCATTACTTCCCTCTGGTGACCCGGGCGCAGAAGCCCCTCCGGAATCCCCTCCTTCAGACGATCGACGACGCCATGGGCCGCTTCTTCGCGGGCCTGGACGAGGGCTACCAGCGGGGAGTGAAGCTCGTCATGCGCCACAAGCTGGTCACGATCGGGCTGATCGCCGCCGTGTTCATCGGAACCATGGTGTACGCTCCCAGGATCGGTTTCGTGTTCATGCCTCCCATGGACCAGGACGCCGTGGTCGTGAACCTGGACATGCCCCTGGGCACCCGGCTGGCGGAGACCGAGGCCGTCCTCCGGCAGTTCGAGGCCATCGTGGAGCGGGAGGTCCAGGGCTACGAGAAGATCGTCATGCAGGTGGGCCAGGGAACGATGTTCGGGTTCCTGGGCGCCAACTCCAAGAACCGCGGCTCCCTGCGCATCATGCTCCCGCCTTTCGAGAAGCGGATCGATGATTCGGACGCGATCAAGGAAATTCTCCGCTCCCACTTCAACGACGTTCCCGCCGCGGTCTTCTCCTTCGGTTCCGACCAGGGCGGGTTCGGCGGGGGAAGCCCCATAGACATCCTGGTCAAAACCGAGGATCTCGCCCTGGGCAAGCGCACCGCCGAGGCCATCCGGGACCTGATCAAGCGGGAGATTCCCGAGATCACGGAGCCCTCCATCGACCTTTCGGACGGCCTGCCCCAGGTGGAGATCCGGATCGACCGCCAGAGGGTGTACGACCTGGGTCTCAACATCTTCTCCATCGCCAACGAGATCAAGGCCTCGGTGGACGGGGTCGTAGCCACCAAGTACCGCACCGGCGGCTCGGAATACGACATCCTGGTGGTCTTGCCCGAGGCCGACCGCAGCGAACTCCCCGCCCTGGACAGACTGTTCGTGATGAACCCGGCGGGAACGCGGGTACCCCTGGCCAGCTTCGCCAGCTACGAGAAGACCACGGGCCCGATTGACATCAAGCGCGAGAACCAGGGGCGGGTGGTGCACGTGACCGCCGGGGTCAAGCCGGGGGTGCCCCTGGACGTCGTGGAGAACAAGATGCGCTCCCTCATCGCCCGGGAGATTCCCGCCGACGACGCCTTGATCATCGAGTACGGCGGGGACTGGAAGCAGTTCCTGGAATACGGCGGAACCTTCGCCCTCATCGTTCTGGCGGCCACCCTGCTGGTATTCGGGG
>JBFZER010000123.1:0-4961 GCA_041306765.1 Spirochaetota bacterium
TCCCCGTCCGGAACCCTGCCGGAACCGCCGACGGCGCCTCCCTCGCGGCCATGGAGACCCTCTTCGCGTCATCCCGCAAGCCGGTCCTGGCGGTCGGCCTGGGGGCGGTGCGGGCGGGGGCCGGCGCCCTCGTCGCCCAGGTGGCGGAACGCCACCGGGTGCCCGTCGTCCTGACGCCCATGGCCAAGGGCCTGCTGTCCGAGGACCATCCCTGGTATGCCGGCGTCCTCTTCCACGCCCTCTCCGACCGGGTAGCCCAGACCCACGGACAGGCGGACCTGGTCGTCGGCATCGGCTATGATCCCATCGAGTTCAACTACGAGGACTGGATGCCGCAGGCCTCCCTCGTCCACCTGGACACCGTTCCCGCGGACATCAACCGGCTCCACTGGCCGCGCACCCTGGACGTCCTGGGGGACATCGGGCCTTCCCTGGAACGGCTCGCGGCCCTCGCCCCCCTGGCCTCAGGCTGGGACCAAGGAGCGCTTGCGGATAGGACAGCCGCGATGTTCCGGGATCTCCAGCCGGCTCCGGGCACCTTCGGCGCCCGCGCCGCCCTCTCGATACTCCGGGAGGAGCTTCCCCTCGACGGAATCATGGCCTGCGACGTGGGCGCACACACCCACCTGATCGGCCAGATGTGGCGGACCCCCGCCCCGGGACTCCAGCTCATGACCAACGGTTGGTCCTCCATGGGATTCGGGGTTCCGGCGGCCCTGGCGGCCAAGCTCTGCCGCCCCGACCGCAAGGTGGTCTGCGTCACGGGGGACGGCGGATTCCTCATGATGGCCGGCGAGATGGCCGTCGCGCGCAGGGAGGGGCTGGCGGTTGTCTTTGTCATACTCGCCGACAGAAAGCTGGATCTCATCCGTATCAAGCAGGATCGAAAGCACTTCACGAACTACGCGACGGATCTGGACGAACCGGACTGTCCTTCTTCGAATTTTGTGTTCGGGGTACCGGTCCTCACGGTCCTGGACGCCGCGAGCTACCGTGATGCCCTTCGTACGGCCTTCGCGTCGGAAGGCCCGGTGATCGTGGAAGCCAAGATCCGGCCCGGCGACTATGACGAAATCATCCTCAGGAAGCATCGATAACGGAGGGATCAGCATGGGACAGATGGAGCATTCCGAACGGCGTTTCGCGGATCGCCTGGCGCTCGTGCCGTTTTCGGGAATACGCAAGGTGTTCGACAAGGTGAAGGAATTCGAAGCGGCCGGCAAAGACGTCATCCATTGGCAGATCGGCCGGCCGGATTTCGACACCCCCTCTCACATCAAGGAAGCCGCGGCCGCAGCTCTGAAACGGGGCGAAGTGCATTACGCCCCGAACCTCGGCATTCCGGCGCTCCGCAAGGCCATCGGCACGCGTACGAAGATCGACACGGGCGTGGATGTGGACGGCGAAAAGCAGGCCGCCGTCATGGCCGGGGCCAACGAGGGTATCCTGGTCTCCATGCTCGCCTTCGTCAATCCCGGAGACGAGGTCCTGGTGCCGGATCCCAACTGGCACCACTACAAGTCCTGCGCCTCCCTGGCGGGCGGGGTTCCCGTGGAAGTTCCGGTTCGGATCGAGGACGGCTTTACGATGTCCCCCGACGAAGTGGAAAAGCGGATCACCCCGCGCACCAGGATGCTCTGCATGACTTCACCGGCCAATCCCACGGGGTGCGTGGAGAGCGCGGAGAACTTGAAGGCCCTGGCGCGGATCGCCCAGAAGCACGACCTCGTGGTCCTGGCGGACGAGATCTATTCTCGAATCTACTACGGAGAAGGAGCCTCCGCTCCCAGCTTCTATTCCCTGCCGGGCATGCCCGAGCGCACGGTCATCATCAACGGTTTTTCCAAGACCTACGCCATGGACGGGTGGCGTCTGGGTTGGACCGTCGCATCCGAGGAGATGACACGGGCCATCCTCAAGGTTCGCCAGTACACCACCGTCTGCGTCAACACCTTCATACAGTACGGGGCCGTTGAGGCCCTGACCGCGGACCAGTCCTGCGTGGATCGCATGGTCGGAGAGTTCCGGAAGAGGCGGACGGTGATGCTGGAAGGGCTGGCGAAGATCCCGGGGGTGAAGGTCGCGGAGCCCCTGGGGGCGTTCTATGTCTTCCCGGACATCCGCGCCTTCGGCAGGAGTTCTGCGGAAGTCGCCGATTACCTGTTGAACGAACACCACATCGCTTGCGTGGCCGGCAGCGTGTTCGGTTCCGCGGGAGAAGGGCACCTGCGCCTGGCCTATTCCTGCTCCACCGAGGAATGCCGAAGGGGCGTCGAGCGCCTCCGGACGGCTTTGTCGGCGTTGAAGTAATCAGAAAAGGACCGGGCGGAGTCGTTAAACGGCCCGCCCGGTGCCCATTCCGGGGCTATTGCGCCTTGGGATCCGCGGCGTCCTCCGCCAGCAGGAAGGCCCCGGTCAGTCCGGGAATCTTCAAACCCGGTTCCCGAATCGTCCGAGCCCATTCCGCCGGGGTCCGGGGGCGATCCAGGTAGCCGGCGCACAGGGAAGAGGCAGCGGACCGTACCCGATCGATCAGCCCGGGAACCTGGGATATCCCCCCGCCCAGAATCACGGCCCGGGGTGACAAGACCATGAGCAGGTTCACGATCCCCTGGGCGAGGTACCAGGCCTCCAGGTCCCATGCGGGATGTCCGGGCGGCAGATCCTCTCCCCGCCGTCCCCAGCGGGCTTCCAGCGCAGGACCGGACGCCAGCCCCTCCCAGCAGGATCCGTGGAAGGGACAGGAACCCGGAAAAGCATCGTCCCCTCGACGGGACATCAGCATGTGTCCCATCTCCGGGTGTGCGGCTCCGTGAAGGAGCTTGCCGTTGACGACCGCCCCGCCCCCGATGCCGGTTCCCACGGTCAGATAGATCGCAGGGTCCTGTCCCTCGGCCGCGCCGAGCCGGTACTCCGCCAGGGCGGCCGCGTTCACGTCCGTGTCGAATCCTACCGGGATACCCAGGGCGCGACCCAGGGTACCCGCCACGTTCGTTTCCTGCCACCTAAGCTTGGGTGTCGAGGTGATGAAACCCCACCGGGAAGATGCGGGGTCCAGGTCTACGGGCCCGAAACAGCCGACGCCGAGGGCGCGGATCGGAAGGCCTTCGGAGGCTCGGGCACGGAAAAACCGGATGACATGATCGAGGGTCTCCCCGGGATCCGTCGTGGGAATCCGTTCGAGGGCAAGGGGTTCCTCCCCTGCCCTGCCGACAGCCGCGAGGATCTTGGTCCCCCCCGCTTCCACGGCTCCATAGAGTTCCATCAGTCCTCCCTCTCCTTCGGATAAAAGAACTCCCCCAGGGCTCGGAGGATTTCGGATTCGGCGACGTCCGGGGGCAGACCCCGTTCCGCGGTCATCGCGGGAATGACGTTTTCGATGAAAAGGATCGCCAAGCCGTGGACCGTCGACCATACCAGGAGGGAGAGCACCCCCGAATCCAGCTCCGGATCCAGACTCCCCTCGCGCTGACAGGCTTTGACTGTCGATTCCAGCTCCCCGAAGGCGTCGTAATCCGACTTGGTCGGAAGGTTCGGGGATACGGCCCCGAGGGCACCGAAGCCCAGGTCGGAAAAGATTAGGGTCAGAAGCTTGGGATTTCTCCGTCCGTAGCTGACGTAGGCTCTTCCCAGCCGGCCCAGCCGTTCCCGAGCGGTATCCGCGGGAACCAGGTTGGCCTCCCTCAGGCTCTTCGTCAAAGAACCGAGTCCGTCCCGTACTAGGGTGGCCAAAAGAGCATCCTTGTCCTGAAAATGCCTATACGGTGCCGTATGGCTCACACCCGCACGTGCGGCGACTTGGCGAAGGGAGAATCGACGAGGACCTTTCTCGGCGAGTTCGGCGAGGGCGGCCTCCATGAGGGCGGCTCGCAGGTCCGGATGATGGTATCGCTTCATAGATATCTCATAAAAACCTACCTCTATTTAGTTGACACTGTCAACATGTCGCGTTATATTGATGTTTACATTGGCAACATTGGAGGATATAAATCTCCGCCCCGCGCGCCGAATGGGCACGGGGAATCGCCAAAAGGAGTCTTCATGAAGATCCTGATCCTGAACGGGGATGCGTGCCCGGGGAACACCCCCCTGGCGGCGTATCTCGAGAAATTCGAGGCCGGCCTGAGAGCCGAAAATGCGGAGATTACCCGGATTGACCTGGCGACCCTGGATATCCGATTTTGCACGGGCTGCTGGTCCTGTTGGTGGGCAAGCCCCGGACGCTGCGTGTTCCGGGACGGTATGGAAACGATCTATCCCGCGTTCCTGGAAGCGGGTCTCGTCGTCTGGGTGTCTCCCCTTGTGCTGGGGACAGTACCCGCGCTGGTGAAGAAAACCCAGGACAGGCTCATCCCCCTCATCCATCCCTACATAGAACTTGTGCAGGGGGAGTGCCACCACCGGAAACGATACGAGAGGTATCCTGAGCTGGGCTTGATCCTTGAGCCGAAGGCCGAGGATGCCCAAACCGATCTGGACTGCGTACGCCGGCTCTTCGAGCGCTTTGCCTTGAATCTTCAGAGCCGACTGACCTTCTTTTCCACGACCGGCGGGAACCCCGGGGAGGCCGCACGTGAAGCGCTTGCTTATTAACGGTTCTCCGAGGGGAGAGCCTTCCAATTCCCGGCTGATCTGTTCATGGCTGGCCGAGGGCATGGCGGCTGGAGAAGTACCTGCTCCGGATATGGCTAGCCTGGCGGGACCGGGAGGGACCGAGCGCGCAGTGGAGGCATTCCGCTCTGCCGATGAAATTGTGCTGGTATTCCCGCTGTACACGGACTCCATGCCGGGCATCGTGGCGGCCTTCACGAACTCCCTGGCCGACCTGGATTCGGCCGCCCGGGCGGGCAAACGGGTGGGCTATGTCGTCCACTCCGGCTTTCCGGAGTCCGCCCAGTCCGAACCCCAGGCCGCCTATCTGGAGCGCATGTCCGCCCGGCTGGGCGTGGGGCACCTGGGAA
>JBFZER010000124.1:0-7389 GCA_041306765.1 Spirochaetota bacterium
ACCCAAGGGGGTCATGCTGACCCACGGGAATTTCCTCTACCAGACGGACTACATCCTCACCATCATCGACATCAAGCCCGGGCACATCTTCCTTTCCGTCCTCCCGATCTGGCACTCCTTCGAGCGCATCGCCCAGTACATGCTCCTGGCCGCCGCCGCGGGTGTCGCCTATTCCAAGCCCATCGGCGCGATCATGCTGGCGGACCTCCAGACGATCAAGCCCCAGTGGATGGCCTCGGTGCCGCGGATCTGGGAATCCGTCAAGGACGGGATCTACCGGAACATCCGCCAGACCGGCGGGATCAAGGCGGCCCTCTTCCACTTCTTCGTGGCTGTCGGGGCGGCCTACTCCCACTTCCGCTACCAGCTGCTGGGTCTCCTTCCGGACTTCGGAAACCGGGTCCGGATCCTGGACATGATTCTTCCCATCGTCCCTCTCATCCTCCTGGCGCCCTTGAACGCTTTGGGGGGCATCCTGGTCTTCAAGAAGATCAAGCACAAGCTGGGCGGCCGGTTCATCGCGGGCATCTCCGGCGGAGGCGCCCTTCCTTCGGCGGTGGACAAGTTCTTCGGCGCCCTGGGGGTTTTGATCCTGGAGGGCTACGGCCTGACGGAGACCGCTCCGGTCCTGGGCGTCCGGCCCCAGCACAAGCCCGTCCTGGGTACCGTGGGCCCCGCCCTCAAGGGCACGGAGATCAAGATCGTCGGAGAGAATGGCGTGGTCCTGCCCGCCGGACACAAGGGCCTCATCCTGGTGAAGGGACCGCAGGTGATGAAGGGCTACTACAAGCGCCCGGAGCTCACGGAAAAGGTCCTTTCCGCGGACGGCTGGCTGGACACCGGAGACCTGGGGATGCTGACCCGCAGCGGAGAGATCAAGATCACCGGGCGGGCCAAGGACACGATCGTCCTCCTGGGAGGCGAGAACATCGAGCCCCTGCCCATCGAGCAGAAGCTCTGCGAGAGCGAGTTCATCAAGCAGACCATAGTCCTGGGGCAGGACAAGAAGTTCCTGGCGGCCCTCATCGTCCCGGACGCGGATGCCATCAACACCTGGGCCAAGGACAACCACGTCTACATCGTGGACTACGAGACCCTGCTGCAGCAGCCCGAGATCCAGGAGCTCCTGGATTACGAGGTCAAGGAGCTCATCTCCCCGAAGAACGGGTTCAAGAACTTCGAGCGGATCTTCCGGTTCAAGCTCCTGCCCGTGCCCTTCGAGGTGGGGAAGGAACTTTCGGCCAAGCAGGAGATCAAGCGCCACGTGATCAACGAGATCTACGCCAAGGACATCGCGCCGCTGTTCAAGGACTGACAGTTCTTCTTCCTGCCGTTGATCAAGAAGGCCGCGCGGATGCGCGGCCTTCTGCATTGCCGGGATTCCAGAACCCGATGGCCCGAACCTACGGATTAGCCTGAATCCACTCCTTCGCCTTGTCCACCTTCGGGGCTACCACGATCTGGCAGTACCCCTGGTCGGGATTGCGCCGGAAGTAGTCCTGATGGTAATCCTCGGCCTTCCAGTAGGCTTCCAGGGGTTTCAGCTCCGTGACGACGGGATTCCGGAATGCGGACGCGGCCTTCGCGATGGACATGCGGGCCGCGGCTTCCTGTTCCGGACCGGAGAACAGGATCACGGATCGGTACTGGGGTCCGACGTCGGCTCCCTGACGGTTCAGGGTGGTCGGGTCGTGGATCTTCCAGAAGAGGTCGAGGAGCTCGGTATAGGTGACCTTCTTCGGATCGAAGGCTATCTTCACAACTTCCGCGTGCCCCGTGAGGCCGGTTCCCACCTGCTCGTAGGTCGGATTCGCCCGGCCGCCGCCGGCATACCCGTTTTCCACGTCCAGGACCCCGGGAACGATCTCGTACGCCCCCTCAAGGCACCAGAAGCAGCCTCCCCCCAGAACCGCCGTCTCGTACTCGCCCGGTTTCATCTTGTTCACCCCCGATTCCATGATCTTCGGAGCCGATCCGGAAGGGCTCCCGGAATCCGGCCCCACGCAGGAGACGGCCAGCGCTGCCGCGGCTAGCGCGATATATATTCTCATATTAGTAATATATTGCGGCATCCGAGCCGGATCAAGGGATACGAATGATCGGTGCGGCGCGGCGAAAAAACCTTGTATCCGCGCTTGACGCATTGTACTAGTTCAAATATTATTGTACTAGATGAATAGTACATTAATCGGGCGAGAGGTTCGGTTTTCCCTGGACGCGGCCAGCGGTGTGCCCTTCTACCGGCAGATCATCCAGCAGATCGAACAGGCCATCCTGGCCCGAAGGCTGGAGCCCGGGGACCGGCTGCCGACGATCCGCGCCCTGGCCATCGAGCTCAAGATCAACCCCAACACCATCGCCAAGGCCTACGGTGAGCTGGAGATCCGGGGCATCGTCACCACCCAGGTCGGAAGCGGGACCTACGTCTCGGATAAAAGGATCGACATGGAAGACGCGGAGCGGACCAAGAAGCTCGAGGCAGCCGTGTCCCGGTTCATCCGGGACATGGAAGCCCTCGGCGTGGACAGGACGGCCATGGCGGATCTCGTCCGCGACTTCGAGGAGGACTAAGCGATGTGGTTTTTCGGCAAGAAGGAAGTGGAACCGCTCATAAAAAATCCCCTCAAGCCCGAGCGGCGCCGGGATTTCGCCCTGAACTGGGCGGGCGCAGCCCTCCTGGCGGCATTGGCCACCTTCGCCCTGTCCGCGCGCCTGCTTTCGGGCGCCGCCCCCTCGCTCGCGGCCTTCGGGGCCCTGCTGGGCGCCCCGGTCGCGGCGGTCGCCGCGATGGCCCTGTTCCCGCGCTGGAACGCGTCGATCAAGCTGGTCATCCTGGCGGCCTTCGCCCTGGCGGTATGGAAGACCGGGGAGTCGGGACTGATCCTGGCCTTCGCCGCGGCGGGGGTCTTCATCGCCCCGGCGGTCCAGAAGATGGAGGAGTGGGAACGGGCCATCGTCCTGCGCTTCGGCAGGTTCCACCGGGTCCGGGGGCCGGGTCTCTTCCTCCTGCTTCCCTTTGCGGATCGCGTGGCTAAGATCGTGGACCTGCGCATACGGGTCACGGACTTCGCGGCGGAGACGACGCTTTCCCGGGATTCCGTCACCGTGAACGTGGACGCCCTCTGCTTCTGGGTGGTCTGGGACGCCGAAAAAGCCGTCCTCGAGGTCCAGGACTACGAAGATGCGGTGATCCTTTCCTCGAAGACCGCCCTTCGCGCGGCGGTCAGCCGGAACGACCTGTCCGCCTTCCTGGAGCGGGGGGACGAGATCGAGGCCCAGATCCGCGCGGAGGTGGACAAGAAGACCACCGAGTGGGGCATCACGGTCCAGCACATCGAGATCACGGACATCCAGGTCCCGGAAAGCCTCCAGGGCCCCCTGAGCCGTCTGGCCCAGGCGGAGCGGGAGAAGAAGGGGCGCATCCTCCTGGCGGAAGCGGAGATCGAGATCGCCCGCAGGCTGGAGGAGGCGGGCAGGATCTACACCGCCAACGACCTGGCCCTGAAGCTCAAGAGCCTTTCCATCCTGAACGAAGGCCTCAAGGCCGGCAACTCCATGATGCTTGTGCCCAACTCCATCACAGAAGAGCTGAAATCCAAGGACCTCTTCGGCCTTCAGGCCCTGACGGAAAACCATCGTGAAGGCAGGGGCGCCGAAGAGGAGGACCCGTCCGCAGGCGGCCCGGACGCCGGAGACGCGAAAGAACGGTAAGGAGAAAGATATGGCGATGCTTCACCTGGAACAGATCCGCAAGGTCTACAGGAAGGGCGAGAACGAGGTCGTGGCCCTGGCCGGAGTGGACCTGGACATAGAGAAGGGCGAATACCTCGCGGTGGTCGGGCCCTCGGGTTCTGGAAAGACCACGTTGCTCAACATCCTGGGCTGTCTGGACGTCCCGACCTCCGGCAGGGTGGTGTACGACGGCCGGGAGCTTCGGGCCCTGGGGGAGAAGGAGCTCTCGGAATACAGGAAGCTTCACGTCTCCTTCATATTCCAGTCCTACAACCTCATCCCCGTGCTCACGGTGGCGGAGAACGTGGAGCTTCCCCTGGTCATCGAGCGGAACAAGAACGGGGTCCAGGCCCGGGCGAAGGCTTCGGAGCTTCTGGCCGCGGTCGGGCTTTCGGGGATGGAGAACCGGTACCCCCGGGAACTTTCCGGAGGCCAGGAGCAGAGGGTGGCCATAGCCCGGGCCCTGGTCAAGGATCCCATCGTCGTCCTGGCGGACGAGCCGACCGCCAACCTGGACTCCCATACCGCCGGGGAGATCGTGGAACTCATGAAACGCATCAACGGGGAGCGGAAGACCACCTTCATCTTCTCCACCCACGACCGCCTGGTCATGGACCATGCCCGGCGCATCGTGACCCTCCGGGACGGGGGGATCACGGGGGACGAGAGGAGGTGACATGAACACCCTGCTCAAGATCGCCGCTCGAAACGTCCTGCGAAACAAGAGACGCACCGCGATCACCGGCGTCGTCATGATGTTCGGCATCGGCCTGTACATCTACGCGGACTCCATCCTGAAGGGCATGGACCGGATGACCATCGACAACATGGTCGGATACACGGAATCCTTCCTCAAGGTGAGGACACCGGAATACGTGTCAAACCTCCAGGGCAACCCCCTGGACTACGGGATCCCGGATCCGGAGGGTACGATCCGGAAAATCCTGGCCTCAAATCCCGCGATCAAGGCGGCCGCGCCCCGGACCCGCTTCGTGGCCCGCCTGTCCAACTACGAGGACGAGATACCCGTGCTGGCCACCGCCGTGGACCCGGCCCGGGACGGAAAGGTCCTGGACCTGGCCGGAATGGTCGTGCAGGGCGTATGGCTGGACAAGGCCGGCCCCCGCAGCGTGGTGCTGGGCGCGGACCTCGCCGGCGAACTGGGCCTGGGGCTGGGAGATTACATCCTGGTCTCCGCTTCCACGGTCTACGAGAACGTGAACGCCGACGAGTACGCCATCGCGGGACTCATGAACACCCCGAACCCCGAGCTCAACCGGGCGTCCCTGTTCATCTCCTATCCCGACGCGGAGGAACTGCTGGGTCTCCAGGGCCTGGTCACCGAGATCGTGACCTCGGGGAACCCCTACCCCACCCTGGACGCCCTCCTGGACGGCTCGGACAGGGCCGCGGCCGCCCTGGCCCGGGATCTGCCGGGACTCCAGGCCGACCCGATCCGGGTCCTGGCCCAGGACTACCTGGCCATGCGGGAGATGAAGGGCAAGTTTTCCTCCATGATCATCCTGATCATGCTGGTGATCGCGGGGGTGGGCATCGTCAACACCATCCTGATGGCCGTATACGCCCGGATCCGGGAGATCGGGGTGCTCCGGGCCTACGGCATGACCCCCGGGGAGATCAAGCGCCTGTTCACCCTGGAGGGCCTCATCGTGGGCGCCGTGGGAAGCTTCGCGGGGGTCCTCCTGGGGATCGCCGTCGTGGGCGTCACGGCCACTTACGGCATCGGCTTCGACCAGCTGGTCGGGGAAGTGGACATGGGCGGCATACCCCTCATGGGCCGGCTCTACGGGGAATGGAACTTCGGGAATATGGCCTTCGGGTTCCTGTTCGGCCTTTTCGTGTCCTTCGTCTCCGCCCGCATCCCCGCGAAGCGGGCCTCGAAGATGCAGGTCACCGACGCCCTGCGTTTCGTCTAAGGAGGATACCGATGCGACTGTTCACCATGGCCGTCCGCAACCTCGGACGCAACCGGCGGAGGAGCCTCCTGGCGGGGCTGTCCGTCCTGATATCGATCCTCCTCATCCTGTTCATGAACGGGCTCATGGGCGGCATGATGGGATCCATCGTCAAGAACTACACGAAGAACGACGTGGGACACCTGAACATCGTCACCCAGGGGTACCGGGCCCGGGAGCGGTTCATGCCCGTGAACGAGGGCATCCCGGACTCCGCGGAGGTGGCCCGCATCGTGGAAGGGATTCCCGGACTCGCCGGCCGGGTCTCCATGGCCGCCGAACGGATACGATTCGGGGTGGTGCTCTCCTCGGGCCCCAACTCCAAGGCAGCCCTGGGCATCGCGGGGGATCCCGGGAAGGAGAAGTCCCTGCTGATGCTCGACCGCAGCATCCTCCCGGGAGGGTCCTACCTGAGCGGCCCCGGCCAGGCCATCCTGGGGACCGCGCTCGCCCGGGACCTGGGCCTGGGGGTGGGAGACGTGCTCAAGGTGCTCACCCAGAAGGCGGACTACGGCCTGGGATTCAAGCGTTTCACCGTCTCCGGGATCTTCAAGACCCGGGTGAACACCCTGGACAACTCGGTCTTCCAGATCGGACTTGAAGATGCCCGGGAACTCCTGGGCATGGGGGACGGGGCCCAGCAGGTGCTGGTCATGCTCAAGGACTACCGGGAGGCGGACCGGGTGGAGGCCCTGATCGACGCCGCCCTTAAGGAGGCGGGCCGGGAAGGCCTTTCGGTCCACTCCTGGACCCGGATGGGGGACTTCCCCCGCTTCGTCCGCATGGCCGAGACCATGTACCTGTACATCTACGTGGTGGTGGCCTTCCTGGGGGCCTTCATCATCACGAACATCATGATGATGGTGGTCCTGGAGCGGCGGAAGGAGATCGGCATCCTCAAGAGCATGGGCATGCCCCGGGGGGACATCCTTAAGCTCTTCCTGGCGGAGGGCACCTTGCTCGGCATGGCGGGATCCGCGGCGGGCGTGATCCTGGGGCTCGGGATGAACTTCGCCTTGAGCAAGGTGGGGATGGACTTTTCCCGGTCCATGGCGGGCTTCGAATGGCCCATGGACAACGTCGTCTATCCCTCGGTGAACCCGGCGATGGGCCTGGCTTTCTTCGCCCTGGGCTCGATCGTCGCGGCCGCAGTGTCGCTCCTGCCCTCTCGCAGCGCGGCCCGGATGAATCCCATCGACGCGATACGGAGTGTCTGAGAGGACACAGGAGTCAGGAGCCAGTAGTCAGTGGACAGGTTGGAATCCGGTGAACAGCCAGAGTATGGCGGTCTCCTTCCGGGCTTTCTGGGTCCTGGGTCCTGGGTCCTGAGTCCTGTCGACTGATTTGGAGGTACTATGAAACGCATTCTATTAATATTCATGCTCGCCCTGGCCGCTTCGGCCGCCTGGGGCCAGAGCGCAGAGCAGATCCTGCGCCGGGTGGACGAGAACCAGGCCTTCACGTCGATCGAGTACACCGGGCGCATGGAGATCACCCTTGCGGGCTCCGTCCGGGTCAAGACCATGCGGGCCTGGGCTGTGGGCGACTCCAAGGCCTTCATCGAGTTCACGAATCCCGAGGACCGGGGCACCCGGATGCTCAAGCTGGACAAGAACCTGTGGATGTACTTCCCCAAGGAGCAGGACACGGTGAAAATCTCCGGGCACCTGCTCAAGGAGGG
>JBFZER010000125.1:0-4119 GCA_041306765.1 Spirochaetota bacterium
CCCCCTGCCCCGGGAGGACTGGGATGCGGTCCGGGACTCCAACACGGGCTACTCCAACCTGGAGTACGACCTGGCCGAGGGCCGGCGCGGTAGTCGAGGAGGACTTGTGCCGGAATTGGCCGCGGAGCTCTGCGGGGCCCCGGCCGCCCTGGCGGTGAACAACAACGCCGCCGCGGTCCTCCTGATGCTCTCTGCCCTGGCCAAGGGCCGGGAGGTGATCGTCTCCCGGGGGGAGCAGGTCCAGATCGGCGGGGGCTTCCGGGTGCCCGAGATCCTGGCCCTATCCGGGGCCCGTCTGGTGGAGGTGGGCACCACCAATGTCACCACGGCCGAAGACTACCTCCGGGCCGTAGGCCCCGACACGGCCCTGGTCCTCCTGGTCCACGCCTCAAACTTCGTCCTCCGGGGCTTCGCCTCCAGCCCCGGGATCCGGGAACTCGCGGACGCCCTCCCCGCGGGGGTGATCCTGGCCGCGGACCAGGGCTCCGGCTGTACGGGAGAGTCCCTGTCCGGGGAGCTCCCCGCCCGGAAGTACCTGGAGCGGGGCTGCCGCCTGGTGGCCTTATCCGCGGATAAATTGCTGGGCGGCCCCCAGGCGGGGATCGTGGCCGGGGACCGGGAGCTTGTGGACCTCTTGGCCCGTCATCCCCTGTACCGCGCCTTCCGACCGGGCAAGACCATCCTATCCCTCCTGGAGCGGCGACTTGTTGCCCGGCTCAACGGGGAACCCTCCCGGGCCGAGGCGGCCCGGGACCGGGATCCGGCGGAACTCCGCCGCCTCGGACGACGCGTACTCGCCCGGCTTCCTCCGGGCCGGGCCCGGATGGTCCCGTCCCGTGCGGCCTGGGGCGGCGGCTCCACCCCGGACGAGACCTTCCCCTCCCTCGCCTTGGCCCTGGGGCCGGCGGGTTCGCCGGAGCGGCTGCTGGCCGCACTCCGGGAGGCTCCGGTTCCCGTCATCGGCTGTATACGGGACGACCAGGTGCTCCTGGACCTCTCCACCCTCCTGGGGACAGAGCCGGCGGTCGTGGCGGCCTCGATTTCGGACGCCCTGGCCCGGGACGAGCTGGCCGTCCAGGAAACCGGCCGGGTGCGATAAGGGTGTTCGTAGTCGGCACCGCCGGGCACGTCGACCACGGCAAGACGGCCCTGATCCGGGCCCTGACGGGCATCGATCCGGACCGCCTTCCGGAGGAGAAGGCCCGGGGCATGACCACGGACCTGGGCTTCGCCTACTTCGAGGGTCCCGGGGGCGAGTGCGTGGGCGTGGTGGACGTGCCCGGCCACGAACGATTCCTCCGGAACATGGCCGCCGGGGCCTGGGGGCTCGACCTGGCCCTGCTGGTGGTGGCCGCGGACGACGGGTGGATGGCCCAGAGCCGGACCCACGCCCGCATCCTGGCCAGCCTCTCCTCTCCGGACGTCATCCTGGTCATCACCAAAATCGACGCTTCCGGACCCCAGCGGGCCGCAGAGGCCGCTCGGGACGCCGCCGACAAGGCCGAGGCCCTGCTGGGCTTCCGCCCCGACGCGAGATTCGTGTCCGCCCGGACGGGGGAGGGCGTACCGGAGCTCAAGGCCGCGATCATCGAACGCCTCTTCCCGGACCGGAGGAATTTATCCGGAAGGCCCTATCTCTACGTGGATCGTATTTTCTCCCTAACCGGAGCCGGGACGGTGGCGGCGGGCACCCTCCGGGGCGGCCCGCTCTCGGTGAAGGACGAGCTTACCCTCTGGCCCCAGTACGAGAAGGTCCGCATCCGCTCCCTCCAGACCTACAAGGCCGGCGCCGACCAGGCTCGGCCCGTATCCAGGACGGCCCTGGCCCTTCCCAAGCCCCGGAGCGAGATCCGCCGGGGGGACCTCCTGGCCGGCGCCGGCATGGAGGTCTTGTCGGACCGGGAATTCCTCTGCCTTCTTTCACCCCTGCCCGGGGAAACCGAGCTCTGTCCCCGGGACGAGAAGGGCAGGCCCCTCCTGCGCCCCGGCCTGGAAGCGGAGCTGGTCCTGGGCAGCGCCCACCGCGAGGTGGTCGTCACCCCCTACCGAACCCCGGGCTGGCTGAGGGTCCAGTGCCTGGAGCCCCTGGCCTGCCCCCCGGCCCAGCCCTTCGCCCTTCTCCGCCGGGGAGGGACAGAGCTGCTTGCCCGGGGCCGGGTCCTGGCCGCGGGAGCCACGGATATCCAGGCGCGCAGGGCACTGGACGCTGTCCTGCCCGGGGTCCCGGCCCTGGCCGCCGCCCTGCAGTCCGCCCTGGCGGGAGTCCGGACGGACGCCCCGGCGGCCCCCGGAGAGAACACGGCCGCTGTCCCGGTCCGCCGGGCCCTGGATATCCTTTCCCGGGGCTGGACCTGTCCGGCGCCCGGGGAGGTCCGGCGGGAAGCCCTGGCTTCGGTGCCGGGCCTCCGCGCCGCGGACGGGCCGGAGGACGTATTCGTCTTCTCCGACGAATCCTTCGCCCGGTTCCGGGCCCGCCTTGTGGAGACCGCCGGAAAGCCCGGCGGGGCGGGGAAGGCGGAGCTTGAAAGCGTCTCGGGCCTGCCCGCCGGGGTTTGTTCGGCCCTCCTGGCCGTCCTGGAGACGGAGAAGGCCCTGGAACGCGCTGGACCCAGGTGGGTGCGGCCGGGGCCGGGGCCCAAGCTCGGCAAGGAGGAAGCCCGCCTGGAAGCCCTGCTGATCCGGGCCGGGGCCGAGGGTGTGGAGCCGGGACGGAACGCGCCCGGTCAGGACGGCCGGACCCTGAAGGCCCTCTGCTCCCTGGGCCGGGCGGTCCACCTGGACAACGGGGTGTTCTGGCACCGGGCCGTCTACGAACGCCTGGCCGGGGCCGTCCTGGAGGGCCGTGCCGCCGGGGAGCGTTTCTCCGTGGGCCAGGCCAAGGACCGCACGGGGCTGTCCCGGAAGTACATCCTGCCCCTCCTGAACCGGATGGAGGACGAGGACCTGGTCAAACGGGACGGGGACGCCCGGGTCGTCCTGCCGAAGGGCGCGAAAACCTAGGTTTTCCGGATAATTCCAACAGGATGAACAAGATTAAGAAAGATTTACAAGATAAAGAATTAAGAGAAGGATGAGAATATAGAGAACGACGGCGGCGGCGGCGATGGGATAACCATGACCGCCGCCCCTCACTGCGACACTCGTTTCTTGACTCCTCTTTTCTCTGTGCTCTCTGTGCCTCTGTGGTTCAATTCGAATAGTAACTCGCCCCGCGCTAGTCGACGGTGATGGACTTCGACACGTTCTTGGGCACGTCCGGGTGGACCCCGTGGTCCTGGACCCCCAGGCCGTCCAGGTAGGCCCCCTTCCGCACGGACATCCGGAAGGCCAGCCATTGAAGCACCAGGGCCGCGGAGAAGACGAAGAAGTCCCGGTCCCCCGTGGCGGGTATCTCCAGGTAGAGGGGCCGGTAGCCCGGGTCGTTGGCGGGCTTTCCTTCCACGGCCAGGGCCAGTTCGGGCCGCTTTTCCGCCACCAGGAGGATGTCGGCGCCCCGGATCTTGTGGGTGTGGATCTGGCTGATGGTGATCCGGATGTCCCGCTCGTCCGGGGGGCAGACGAAGACCAGGGGGTAGTTCCCGAACCCGGCTTCCAGGATCCGGGGATTCGCGGCCAATACTTCCGAAGGGGCCGCGGCCAGGAGGGCGTCCCGCTCGGCCTCCGGCGCGTCCCGGAGAACCCCCGCATAGGCCCCCAGGACCGCCTCCAGGGACGCTAGGCCGAAGACGGTGTTCTTGCCCAGGATGGTGTTGGGGCCGTGCTTGAACTCCGCGGCGTCGTAGCCCTCGCTGTGGTTCAGCACGACTTCCCGGATCTTCAGGGCCCCCTCCCGGGCCAGGCCGATGAGCCCCGTGCCCAGGATGTGCATCGAGGGCTCCCGGAACAGGCGTTCCGCCGCGGCGTCCACCCCGGGCAGGGTCAGCCGCAGGGTGTCCTCCAGGAGACCCCGGATGCGGGTCACCCGTCTGCAAACCTCGGTCTCGGGCAGGCGGAAACCGGCGGCCAGGAGGTAGAGGATTACGATCTGGTTCAGGAAGCTCTTTGTGGCGGCCACGGCGATCTCGGGCCCGCAGAGCAGGGGCAGGTAGAAGTCCGAGAGCTCCTGGGGAATCCGGCTGT